>JBOGJN010000421.1:0-14633 GCA_050745445.1 Thermoanaerobaculia bacterium | reverse complement strand
AAGCTCTCGGGTCCCGAAGGGATTCCCAACCGCCTGACGCTCAAAAGATAGACCGGGAAACGGGAGACGGAAGACGTGAGACGGACGGGAGCCTCGTCTACCGTCTACCGCTTACCGTCTACCGGCTTCATGCGGAGATGACGTATCCGCCGCTCTTGGCGTCCTTCTTCATGGACAGAAGGCCCAGACGCTCTGCGTCCTCGAGCAGCTCCGAAAAGGACCGATAGCCGTAATACGACTCGGTGAAATACGGCTGCTTGCGCTGCATCGTCTGCTTGACCATAGACCCCCAGATCACGTCGTAGTTCTCCCGCTGAAGCGCCTGCATCGAATCGAGCATCAGACGGAAGAGCTCCCGCTTCTTGTCCGGGAGATTGTCGATCGACGGAAGCGCCCGCGTCTCCCGCACGAGGTCTTCGTAAAAGATGAACTCGTCGCAATTGGAGATCAGCAGATTGGACGTGGAGTTCTTCACCCCCACGCCGATCACGCTCTTGTCGTTCTCCTTGAGCTTCGAGACGAGGGGAGAGAAATCCGAGTCTCCCGAGCAGATGACGAAGGTTGTGATGTGGCCCTTGGATGTGGCCAGATCCATCGCATCCACGACCATGCGGATGTCCGCGGAGTTCTTGGCGGTGTAGTTGCGCTGGGGTATGTCGATCAGCTCGATCGCCGCCTCGTGGAACTCCCGTTTGTACTCGGAATAGCGGGTCCAGTCCGCGTAAGCCTTCTTGAAAACGATCCTCCCCTTTTCGATCAGCCGCTGCAGCACCAGGTTGATGTCGAACTTCTTGTACTTAGCGTCCCGCACGCCGAGCGCGATGTTCTCGAAGTCGATGAACAGGGACAGACGCTGCTCGACGGCCGTGCGGGCCGGCGGCGTGGGTGAGACACCTACGGGCGCGGGGGCGGGGGCCGCCGCCAGGGGCACGACGGCCGGATGTTCCAGCGCGGGACGCCCTTCCTCCGCACCCGGGGAACGGGGTTTGTGGCGGCGGGAACCGCCGCGGCGGCGACGGGGTTTCTTCTCCCCCTCCTCCGCACCCGGAAACGGCAGAGTCTCATCGATCATGGCTTTCCTTCCGGCACGTAATCGAACGAGGAGGTCGTCAGCAGGAAGCTCGCCAGCACCCGGGCGACCGCACGCCCCTGCCCGTCCACGATCTCGACGTCTCCCACGTTGACCCGCTTGCCCTTCTTGACGATGCGGGCGCGGGCCCAGACGTCTCCCCGTGCGCGACGCAGAAAATGAATCGTCAGATCCGATGTGGCGAAACCCATCTTCCCGTCGAAGTTTGTGGAAAGCGCGAACGCCACGGCCGTGTCCGCGAGCGCGGCCAGGACCCCGCCGTGTACCGTCCCGGACCCGTTTGTGATCTCCTCCCGATACGTGAGCTTCACGACCGCGTAGTCCAGATCGAGCTCCTCGAGGCTCGGGCGCAGCCACTGGAGCGCAGGCGACGCGGCCAGCCTCCTGCCCAGGCGTTCTCGCAGGTCGGGAGCTATTCCCCCGAGGGTCGTCGCGGCTGAAGTCGCGCTCATCCGAGACATTTTATGCGAGGCCGCGCGAGAAAGGGACTCTCACAGCATCTCCCGGGCCGCGCGGCCTCGGAAGAGAGAGTTCAAAGGCAGCTCGGCTCAAGAGGGCCCTACGGTTCCCCTTCGTCAACGGGCTCTTCCTTCCGGTAATAGGGCAGCTCTTCGGCGCGTTTGGTCGAGTTGTCAAACTCTTTCGGAACCTCCACGATCGTGCGGGTCACGTTCGGGTCGCAGATGTCATTCTCGCATTCGTAGGTATAGACGTTCTTTTCCGGGTATTTCTTGAAACCCACGACCGTCTGGTAGGTCTCGCAGTTGCCGCACTTGACCGACATCATGAAGATGTCGATCACATGCAGGTCGCCCGGCTCCTGCGCCGTGCCCATGCGGCGATAATACGCTCGAAGGAGGAGAACGATGAGACGATCGCTCTGTCTGCTTCTGTTTCTCTGCGCGCCGGCCCTGGTGGCCGCAAGCTTCGAGAAGTCGATTCCCGTGCCCCGCACCGGAGAAGCCAGGCTCGGCTGGAGGAGCGCGGGCTGCTCGGTCCTCAGTGTCTCTTTGCAGAACTATCCAAGCCGCGAGGACATCGAGAAGGCCCGTCGCGAGGATCTCAACGACAATTCCTGGGTCTGGTGGAACTTCCACGTCGAGAACCGGGGTCAGATCAAGTGCAGGATAAAGCTCTGGGTCGATGTCTATGACCGCGCGGGACACGTGGTCAAATCGAGTGACCGCAACGACACGGTGAGCGCGGGCGCCCTCGACGACAACATCCGCGTCTCGACGCGAATGAGAACGCTCGACATCGCGGATTCCCCAAGGGCCCACGTCCGAGCCGAGATCGGGCCGAAGTGAGAAACGGGTCGGGAGTCGAGAGTCGAGAGTCGAGGGTTGAGAGCTCGCCTGACTACCGGGCCGCGAAGGAAGGCCTGGCGCACCGCTGGCGCCCGGCGGCGGTCGTGGACATTACGGGCGGCGACCGGGTCGCTTTCCTGCAGGGCCAGCTCACGCAGGACCTTCAACGGCTCAGCACCGCTCAGGTTCTCCCGGCGGCCGGCCTGACGCCGAAGGGCAAACTGATCTTTATCGCGCGTCTGATCGCCCTTTCGGATCGGATGCGGCTGCTGCTGCCCGCGATCTCCCGCGAGCGCGTTCTCGAGCACTTGAAGAAATATGCCGCCTTCCACGAGGTAACCGTCACGGACCGAAGCGATGACATTCTCCGCATTGGCGTCCACGCCCCGGAGCGAGTCTCTCTTCCCCGGCCACCCGAAGACGCCCTGCTCCTGCCCGGGGAAGGCGAGTTCTCGGCCGAGATTCTCGCCGCAGTTTGCGACCGGGATCAGATCGAGCGGTGGCTCGGCGCCGCCGGATCCGTTTCCATCTCGGACGAAACCGCCGAGATCCTGCGGGTCGAGGCGGGCCGGCCACGCTTCGGCCAGGATGCGGACGAGTCGCATCTGGCCGATGAGGTAGGCCTGGAACCGGCCATCTCGACGACGAAGGGGTGTTACGTCGGCCAGGAGATCGTTGCGCGCATGCGCACGTACGGCCGCGTCAACAAGCGGCTTGTCGGGTTCCGGTTTCCCGGCGGGCTTCTTGCCGCCGGCTCCGTGCTGAAGAAGCCGGACGAGGCGGAGGCCGGCAAGCTCGAGTGGGGACGCGTCACGAGCGCGGTTGTCTCTCCCGCCTTCGGCCCGATCGGGCTGGGTTTCGCGTTTCGGGAAGTCCCTCCGGGCGGCCACCTGGTGGACGCCGCCGGCTCGGGCCGCGGCGCCGTCGTCGCAAACCTTCCCTTCGCGTGACGCAGAGCCGGGCAGCGTCGACCGGACATTCGACGCCGGACGGCCCATCCGTGCACCTGGCGCTTGCCTCGGCGCAAGCGGGGTTCGCCCTGTTCCCGATCCTCGGGAAACTGGCCCTCGTCACGATCCCGCCGCTCCCGCTGGCAGCCCTCCGGGTCTGCGCCGCCGCGCTTCTTCTGGAAGGCATTCGCCGGCTGGGCGCCGGAGAAGCCATTCGGCCCGAGGACCGCAAACGCGTGCTGCTCTACGGTCTGCTCGGGGTCTCCTTCAATCAGGTCCTGTTTATCCTGGGTCTCTCGTTGACGACGGCCATCAACACGACGATCCTGACGGCCACGATCCCCGTGTTCACGCTCGCGGCGGCCGTTCTTCTCGGGCGCGAGGGGATGACCTGGCGCGCGGGTCTGGGGGTTCTGCTGGCCGGCGCCGGGGCCCTCCTGCTCGTCAACGCTCGGGGTTTCGACTGGGCAAGTCTCACCTTCCGCGGAAACGTGCTGCTGCTCGCCAACTCTCTCTCCTACTCCTTCTATCTCGTCCTGTCGCGCCCGATTCTCTCCCGTTACCGCGCGCTCACGGTCGTCTCCGGAGTGTTCCGCTACGGGGCCATTCCGATCGTGCTCTTCGCCGTTCCCGCTCTGGCGCGCTTTTCCCCTTCGGTCGTGACGCCGGTCTCCTGGACATGTTTCGCCGGAGTCGTCGCCCTCTGCACGGTTTTGCCCTACCTGCTCAACTCCTGGGCGCTGGCGCGCACGGAGGCCTCGCGCGTCGCGTTCTACGTCTTCCTTCAGCCGCTGCTGGCCGTGGTCCTCGCGATCGGAATTCTGAAAGAGAGCCTGACCGCGAAGACGGCCGCGGCGGGCCTGCTGATCCTAGCCGGTCTCGGCGTGTCGGTCGCCAGCCAGCGCCTGCCCGCCAGACCCCTGCCGTGAAGGTCGCCGTCATCATCCCGGTCTTCAACGAGCGGGACTCTCTGCCCCGGGTGGTCGCGGACATCCCGCGAGACCGCGTTTCCGAGATCGTGGTGGTGGACAACGGCTCGACCGACGGCACGGATCTGGTGGCGCAGAATCTCCCGGTGCGTCTGATTCGCGAATCCCGACGCGGCTACGGCAGCGCGTGTCTGGCCGGTGTCGCCGCGCTCGAGGCCGCGCCGCCGGATGTCGTCGTCTTTCTGGACGGCGACTATTCGGATCATCCCGAGGAAATGCCGCGGCTGCTCGAGGCGATCGAGCAGGGGGCGGACCTGGTCATCGGGTCCCGTGCGCTCGGAGAACGGGAGCCGGGGGCTCTGCTTGCCCAGGCCCGTTTCGGCAATCTCCTGGCCTGTTTCCTGATCCGCCTCCTCTACGGCCACCGGTACACGGATCTGGGCCCGTTCCGCGCGATTCGTCTCGCGGCGTACCGGCGTCTCAACATGCGTGATCCCGACTTCGGCTGGACCTGCGAGATGCAGGTCAAGGCCTTGCGAAAGGGACTCTCGGTCGCCGAGGTGCCCGTCTCCTACCGGCGGCGCGTCGGCGTTTCGAAGATCACCGGAACGCTTTCGGGAACGCTCCGAGCCGGCTACAAGATCCTCTGGACGATCGCGCGTTACGGCCTGCGGCCGTAGCTTTCAGCTCTCAGCTGTCAGCTCTCAGCCATGAAGATCTCCTCGGCTCCCGCTGAAAGCTGATAGCTGATAGCTGAGAGCTAGCCTCACGAGCTGCGGAACCTCTCCAGCGCCTCCAGAATCTCAGGGGGCGCGCGCCGTGGTCTGCCCGAGGAATCCGCAAACACGTGCCGCGTGGAGCCATCGGCCAACGGCCGATCCTCCGCGTCCATGACCTCATAGCTAAAGGTCAGGCCTCGGCTCTGCAGCTCCGTCAGACGGGATCGAACCCGAATCGCGTCGTCGTATCGGGCGCCCCGGCGATAGGTGCACTCGGCGCGGGTGACGAGGATCCAGAGGCCCGACTCCTCCATCTTCCGGTACGGGAGCCCGGCCGCGCGGCAGTACTCGGTTCTGCCGATCTCGAACCAGACCAGGTAGTGGCCATGATAGACGACTCCCATCCGATCGGTCTCGGCATAGCGGACCCGCAAAGAGGTTTCGACGACGCGCATCAGTGAAGATTTCGGATTTCGGATTTCGGATTTCGGATTGGTAAGCAAGAGCTCACGCTTCGCTGCGTAATCTAGAACCTTTCCAGAAGCCGCCGGCGGACGGGCTCCGGGACCAGGCCGCTTAGGTCCCCTCCCAGCCGCGCGACTTCCTTGACCAGCCGGCTCGACACATAGGAGTACTCCTCCTTGGCCATCAGGAAGACGGTTTCGATGCCCGGCGCGAGACGCCGGTTCATGAGGGCCATCTGCAACTCGTACTCGTAGTCGGAAACGGCTCGCAGACCCCGCACGAGAAGCGTCGCTCCCTGCTCGCGGGCAAAGTCCACGAGCAGACCGGAGAAGGAGCGGACAGGCGTGGCCGGGTCCTCCCCCACGATCTCATGAATCATCTCGATCCGCTCCGGTACGGAGAAGAGAGGTTTCTTGGCGTCATTCTCGAGGATCGCCACGATCACGCGGTCCGAGAGCCGTCTGGCCCGTGAGAGGATGTCCAGGTGGCCGTTGGTCAACGGATCAAACGAGCCCGGATACAGGGCGAGGCGTTCGGTCATCCGTTGCGTCCTGTGTCTGTCGTAGCTTTCCGCAGCCCCTCGGCCAGCAAATTATAGGCGGACACCGTCAGGAAGAGAGCGAGGCCTGGGAAGAGGGCCATCCACCAGGCCTCCTCGATGTAGGCGGGCGCCGCGGAGAGAATCCCGCCCCAGGAAGTCGCCGGCGGCGGAAGACCGACCCCCAGAAAGGAAAGGGCCGCCTCCGCCAGAATCGCCCAGGCCACCCCGAACGCCGCCGAAACGAGCAGCGGCGCCAGAGCGTTGGGCAGCAGGTGCCGGACCAAAATGCGCGGGGTCGAGGCGCCGGCGGCCTTCGCGGCGCGCGCGTAGTCGAGCGCCTTCGCCTTGAGGATCTCGGCCCGCGCGTAACGCGCGTCGCCGGGCCAGGTGGTCAACCCGATGGCGAGAATGACCGTCGCCGGAGAGGGCGGCAGAAAGGCCGCGAGCGCCAGCAACAGGAAGAGCACCGGAAAACAGAGGACCACCTCGACGAAACGCGAGAGCAGGAGGTCGGTTAGGCCGCCGAAATACCCGGACGTCGCTCCGACCGTGAACCCCACCAGGAGAGACACCGCCGCGGCCGTCAACCCGATCAGAAGCGAGATCGGTGTCGCGACCACGACCCGCGCGAAGAGGTCCCGGCCCAGGTCGTCGGTGCCGAAGGGATGCGCCAGCGACGGAGGCATCAGACGCTCCGCCAGCCGGATCTCCGCCGCCGCCTGCCTGGCCAGCGGCGAGAGCGCCGCGGTCAGCCAGAGAACCGCTACGACGGCCAGCGCCAGGCGTCCGCCACCGGACAATCTGCGCAAAAGCCCCCTTCGACCGATCGGACCCTCGCCGCTCACAGACTGCTCCCATCGCGCACCCGCGGGTCGGCCAGAGCGTAGGCGATGTCCGCCGCGAGCGTGACGACGAGCGTCGCAACCGCGCCCAGAAGCGAGAGCGCGAGCACGACCGGGTAGTCGCGCGACAGGATGGAGTCGAAGTAGAGCCGGCCGAGTCCCGGCCAGGCGAAGATCCTCTCGATGATCACGCTGCCCGAAAGCAGCCCCGGCAGAACGAGCCCCAGCAGCGTGATCAACGGCAGGAGCGCGTTGGGAAAGGCATGCTTCCATAGAGCGCCGCGGCGGGAAAGGCCGCGTGCGCGGGCCGCGAGCACGTAATCCGAGTCCCGGGCCTCGGCCACGCCGGCCCGCACGAGTCGCGTGTAGAAAGCAAGTGAGCCATAGGTCAGACACGTCACCGGGAGCACCAGGTGCGCAAGCCGGTCGGACAGACCCGCCAGGCCTCCCGGCGCCGAGTCGGAGACGACGCCGTACAGAGGCAGCCAATGGAGCTTGACCGAGAAGAGGGTCTGCAAGAGCAACGCGGCCCAGAAGGAGGGGAGCGAATAGAGCGCGAAGAGCACCGCTCCAGCCGTTCGATCCAGGGCCCCTTCGGGGCGGCCTCCCGCCTCGACTCCGAGCGGGACGGCGATCGCGAGCGTGAGCAGGAGCGCCAGGCCGTTTAGGGCGAGCGTATACGGGAGGGCCTCGGCGATTCGCCGGGACACAGGACGCCGATCCACGAAAGAGTCGCCGAAGTCGAGCCGGGCCACACGGCCAACCCATTTGCCGAATCGCACCGGCAGCGGCCGGTCCAGACCGTAAACCTGACGCATCTGCTCGGCCGCCCGCTGTGACACGCGGCGACCCGATTCGCCGCCCAGGGCGGACATGGGGCTTCCGGGCGCCAGATGCAGCAGGAGAAAAACCAGCACGACGATTCCCAAAAGGGTCGGCACCGCCAACGCGAGACGGCGCAGGACGTAACGGGTCACGGCGAGCCCGCCCGTGCGTCCCGGCCTTCGGCCCACCAGCCAAGCGGCCCCGGCCAGATCCCGAACAGACCAATCGGCGAAGCCACCAGACCGCGCACACGCAACGAAAAGAGATACTTTTGGGTGGCGTTCACGACGAAGACCGCGGGGGCGTCGTCGCGGAACAGGCGGTGCAGCCTGTGGTAGATCCCGAGGCGTTTGGCCCGATCCAGCTCCACGCGCGCCTCTTCCATCAGGCGGTCGGCTTCGAGGCTTTTGTAGAACACGCTGTTGAGCCCCGCGGGCGGCCATTGCGAGGAGTGCCAGTACGGGTACGGGTCCGGGCTCGGGTCGGAGGCGGACCAGGCCAGGGAGGCTGCCTCGAAGTTCCCGGCATCGATCCGCTCGATGAAGGCCGCCCACTCGATCGGGCGCACGTGCGCGAGAACGCCGGCCCGGGCGAGCTGCCCCGCCAGCGTCTCGTCGATCTGGCGCCCGATCGTCGCGCCCGCCGAAACGAGCAGCTCGAACTTGAACTCCTTGCCTTCTCGATCCCGCGTGCCGTTTCCGTTGCTGTCCCTCCAGCCGGCCTCTTCGAGCAACCGCGCCGCGCCGGCCGGATCAAAGGCCAGCGGCTCGACGGTCCGGTCGTAGGCCGGAGAATCGGGAGCCCAGGGGCCCGAGATGATGCGCGCCGAACCCTGAAAGAGACTCTGGACGATGGAGACGCGGTCCAGAAGCATGGTCACGGCGCGGCGCACGCGCGCGTCGGAGAAGAACGGCGACCGGTTGTTCAGCGCGATGTAGCTGTAGTCGAGGCCGTAATACTCGACGAGCCGGCAGCAGGCGCGCGCGGCGGGGTCGGAGAGAGCCCGCTGCCGGAGCGAGGCGTCAATTCTCGTCTCGTCGAGGTCGCCCGCCACGAGTGCGCGGTAGGCGACCGGCTCTTCCGGCATGATCCGGAAGATCACACGGTCGAAATGTCCCCGCGGCCCGAAGTACCGCGGATTGCGCTCGAGCTCGATGGACTCCTGGGTCTTCCAGCCGACCATCCGGTAGGGGCCGTTCGACACCGGCGCGCGGTTGTTGGGTGCCTTCAGGAACTCTTCGCCGGCGAACCGCCGCTCCGGCAAGAGCGGGAGCACGAAGGACAGGGCACGGTCGGCGTACGGCCTCCGGAACTTTACGAGGAACTCGCGCCGATCAAGCGCCTCCACCGACTCGAGGTCCTCAAAGAGGGACTTGAACACCGGCGAAGGGATGGACGGATCCCGGATGCTGCGAATCGTGAAGACGGCGTCCGCTGCCGTGACCGGCGCACCGTCCTCCCAGACGGCGTCTGGCCGGATCACGAAACGTAACTCCCGTCCGTCCGGAGAGACTTTGTACGATTCGGCAAGCCCCGGCACCAGGTTCATGCGGGAGTCGAAGTCGAGCAGGTTGCGCGACAAGTACTGCAGCACCTGTTGCTCGGGAAACGTGGATTGCAGGACGGCGTTCAAGGTCGCGGGCTCTCCGATCAGGCGTCGCCGGAGTGCGCCGCCGTCCGCGGGCGTCCCGTCGCGCGATTCATCGATGAAACCGGACGCGGGGGAAGCCGTCCTGCGGTCCGCCACTCGCGCCCGCCCGACGGGCGTCGGATCCTTTGCGCGGCACCCGGCCGCGAGGCAAAGCCCGACCGTCAAGAGGCCGACAGCCCGCTTCACAGTGCGGACATTATGTATGAATGAGACGCAGCGCCCCGGCTCTCGCCGGCCGTGCGCCGAGCCTATGGCAGGATAAAGCTGGAGGCGGCGACGTTGTACGCGGCGTCCGTGACGCGTAACAAGAGAAAGCTGCCGCGCCACTTCGGATCGAGCCGGATTGCGTAAGTTTCGGCCGGCGAATCTGCAAGGCCGTCCCTGGGCTCCAGATGCACCCACTCCCGGGCATCCACACTGTACTCGGCGTCCAGGATCGGCGAGCTCGCATCGGAAGCCTCGAACTCGAAGACCCCCGGGGCGCCGGACAGACGCCGGATCACCGGCGGTGTGTTGTCAATCCGCACGGGCGATGACTCGCGGGAGGCCGTCTTCTTGTCCTCGGGATTCGCCTCGGAGTCCGACGCGGTCACGCGAAAGACGTAGTCGCCGTCGGGCAGGGCGGTCGAATCGAAGGAGTAGAACGTCTCCAGCAGCCCCCTCTTCAGGCTAACCCAGCGCTGCGAGACGGCCGGCCGGAACTCGAGGTCGTAGGTCAGCGTGTCCGCGTCGGGGTCGGAGGCCTTCCAGGAAAGCGTCCGGTACCCCTTTCGCATCAGTTTGCGCGGCGCCCCTTCGGGCTTCGCCTCCTCCAGGCTTGTAAAGATCCCCTTTTCGTCCGGCGCGGTCGTCTCGAAGACGTTTGAGCCTCCCGAGGCCGATCGGGCGAAGACCTCCGAGGGCAGCAGCGCCACGAGGGACTCGACAACGGGAGCGGAGTTCCGGTTTCGATAGGCAACCTCCACCCGGCGCACCGCGGGAAGCTTCCCGGCATCTGCCGCCATGCGGACTCTCCACTGGATGTAGCGGCCAGCCGGGGCCTCGGCCGCCAGCGTGCGGGAGGCCGCGGCGAAGGCCGACCAGGCGCTCCACGTCGAGTCGGGGTTGCCCGACTCCCCGGAGCGGAATGAGAACTCCTGTCGGCTGCCGGCAGGAGTCTCCCCCTCGAAGCGGAACGCCCCGAAGCGGCTGGTACGGCCCGTGTCCTTGACGGCCGAGACGTACTGCCCCTCGCGCGGACCGTCGAGCAGGCGGAAAACCGCGCTCGGAGAGTTCGTGGCGAGGACGTTGCCGGTCAGGAGGGTGATCTGTTTCTCGTCGAGCGTCCGTTCGAGCGTCCAGTGATCCTCCCTGAGGCGATAGAGCTTGCCGTTGGGACCGGTGCCCACGAGCGCGGAAACCCCGTCGGCGTCGGGCTCGAGAGCAAAGACCAACTCCTCGGAGCTCGACCAGACCTGCCGCGGCGGCTCCCCTTCATCGAACAGCACCACCTCGGAGGAGTAGCCCCCCTTCTGGCCTCCGGGCTTCGATGGCGCCAGGCGCACAGCCGAGACGGTCACGGTGACCTCCGGCTTTTCCTTGCCGGGTTCCGCCTCCCTCGGCGCGGGCGTCGGGCGAACGGAGGGCGGGGCGGTGGGGACCGAAGCGGGCTCGCCACCCACGGCAGGAATATCCGCCGATCCCGCCGCGACCCAGACCCGGCCGCCAGCGCCCGGAGCGATCGACGTGATCTCCGACTTCGAAGAATCGTACAGGGTTCTGACCGCGCCTGACTTTTCAACGCACAGCACCAGCCCCGAGCCCGCCGTGCCGGCCCAGACTCGGCCCTCCGCGTCCGGGAAGAGCGACCGGACATGCGGGTCCGGTGTGGCGTGGAGACGCTCCCCGTGGCCCGCGGAGCTGACCCGGTGGATCTCGCCGGGCAAGCCCGTGCCCACATAAAGACCCGAACCCGAAAACGCGAGAGCCCAGACGTAGCGAGCCCCCGTTTCGTAGTAGAGCGAGGCCTTCCCCTTCTCGACCCGGTAGACCTTGCCTCCCGGGGACGCGCCCGCATAGACCGCCCCGTCGGGACCGATCGCGACCGCGGTCACTTCCGTCTCGGGAAGCGTCGCGACCGTCTCCACTTTCCCCGAGGCGGGGACACGCAGGATCTTGCCGGCGTCTCCAGTGCCCAGCCACACGACTCCCTCCGGATCGGTCGCGGCGCAAAACAGTGCGGCCTCGGCCACGCCGTCCACGCGCTTCGCTTGCCTGGCGAGGACGAGAGTCCCGTCCATCGTGACAGAGACTCCGCGTGCCTCTCCCGCCGAAAAATCGAACGCCGAGTCGCAAACCCAGATCTTGGACGTCGCGGCAGACACCTGCGCGCAGGCCGCGGCGATCGCGAAGGCGGCAACACCGGAAGCCCGCCGAACGATCAGGGTTTTCACCGGATCTCAGGAACGACTTCGATGCGTAGCCGAACTGATCCGCTGACCGGGATGGGCTGTTCGATGGACTCCGACTGAAGCCGGGCGTAGGAGAGCTCGGGTGTGGTTCCCTCTCCAGGCCCGCGGTCGCGCAGGATCGCGGTCACGCTGGGAGGAAGGGCCGCCAGCGTCTCTCCGGCAACCACCGCGCCCGGAGCGCGGCGATAGGCGAGCAGGTTCAGGCTGTTGACCGGACGGATCCGGGCCAGAAAGTCCAGGACCTGATCGAGCGACTGCGGGTCCGAGGGGAGCAGGGCCAGATCGTAGGCCGTGGCCGCCGACCCGTCTCCCACAAAAACCGTCAGCGGTCCCGGGGGCGTGTCCGGGGCCACCCTCAGATTCATGACGACGCGACGGCTGCCTCCCCGGAAATCGACCAGATCGACCCACACCGGAACCTCCTCTCCCGGGCGCACCCGCTCCTTCTGCGCCTCGACATGTGTGATCCGGGCGCTCTGAAGCCGGTCGGAGTGCGAGATGTCGGTGTCGATGCCCAGAATCGTCAGGTCCCGGAATTCGTTGGCCATCAGGTAGCTCGTCAGCAGCGCCAGAGAGGCGATGGCCTCTTCCCGCGCGGCCAGGCCGGAGAAGACGGAGTCCCACCGGACGCTACGCCCGGGCGTGCGGATCGTGGATTTCCAGACGAGTGTGCGTTCTCCTTGCCTCTTCTCGAGCGTCGTCAGAACGTTGTCGATCGCGATCGCGGCGAGAATCGGCGTCAACATCGAGTTGTGGACCGCCTCGAAATGATAGGTCTGCGCGGGCGTCTGCTCCGAGGAGATCCGAACCGTGATCGGCACCATCGGGGCGCGGGTGCCGAAGGTTCCCAGGATCCCGCTCGAACGGTCCTGCGTGATGGAGCCCAACACAGAACCTGTCGCCACGAACTTGAAGGAGCGGAAGATCGACGGCAACACGGTCAGGACTTCCGCTCGCGCCATCGGCATCGAGACAGGTCCCATCGAAAGGAAGGGGTGCCCGAAGGCCAGGACGGAGTTGCCTTCGACCCACGTCACCGTACCCGTCGCCGAAAGATCCATGTCCCCCGACAGCAGCTCGGTGGCAACCGCCGAGCCGGGCAGAAGCCTCTCCGCCGGGGGCGCCTCAGAGGACCCGCGCGGGACAGCAAGAGCCGCGCGCCCGCTCGAAACCCCGGAGGGAACCGCCATCCACCCCGCGGCCTTTGCGAGGCGGCCAAAAAGGCTGCCGGCAGTCCACTCGCCCGCGAGCGAAACGGGAAGCGGCAACGCGGCCGGCGAGTCGCCGGAAGCTTCCCGCAAGGGTCTCCAGATGTCGTCCAGACGCTCGGCGAAACGCCCTTGCGCAAAAGCGGACACCAGACGCGCCGTCGAAGCCGCCGAGCCCCCGATCGGGACGGGCGGGGCGGCCGGGGCGTGGCGGATATCGAGCATGCTCTGAATCGGCGTAATGCCGCAGACCGGCTCCTTGGAAAAGGGCCATCCGTAGGCGAGCGCGCCGACGAGTTTCCCGTCCACGTAAACCGGGCTGCCGCTCATGCCCGCGATGATGCCGGAGTTCTCGAGGCCCGCCCCCGAGACACGGGCCAGAATCAGGTCCTGCCGGGGAGCAAACCGTTTCAACAGACCCAGGATCTCGACGTCGAACCGCTGGATCCCTTTCCCGTCTCCCAGATCCGTGACGCCGTAGCCCTTCATCCCCGGAACGACTTTCTCTTCCGGGAGAATCTCGGTCGGCTGCGCGAGGGCCGCGTGCCCGCACACTGCGAGCCCCAGGATGGCCGCAAGGGCCCCGCTACGCAAGAGTCCTCACGCCGAGCAAAACCGCCCGTTGCCTCACTCCCATTCCCTTTGACGGTCTCTCATGCCTATGTTACGGTCCGAACCGATGCGTGCGATCCTCTTCCAGACCGTCCGCGCCGAAGACCTGCCGGCCGGCGACTCCGTTCTGGCGTTCTTTCGAGAGACCGGCGCGACCGCCCGCGTGGTCCTCGCCGTGCTCTTGCTCTTTTCGCTCCTCTCCTGGATCATCATTTTCGCAAAATACATCCGTTTGCGCCGCGTTTCCCGGCAGTCGGAGAAATTTGTGGCCTTCTTTCGGAAGTCCAAACGCTTCTCCGAGGTCAACGCGCTGGCAAGCCAACTCGGCGAGTCACCCCTCACGACGCTTTTCCGGGCCGGATATGCCGAGTTGGATGCGCAGGTCAAGGCCAACCGCCCCGAGGATCCCGCGGTGACGGTCGGCGGCGCCGCGGCCGGCAGACTCCTGATCAAGAACATCTCCGGAGTGGAGCGCGCCCTGGAGCGCGCAATCGGCGTGGAGCTTTCCCGTCTGACGCGTTCCATGACGTTCCTGGCCACGACGGCCTCCGCCTGCCCGTTTATCGGCCTCTTCGGAACGGTCTGGGGCATCATGCAGTCGTTCCGAGCGATCGGCTACACCGGCTCAACCTCCATCGCGGCGGTGGCACCGGGGATCTCGGAAGCCCTCGTCAACACGGCCGCCGGACTCGCGGCGGCCATCCCGGCCCTCATCTTCTACAACTACTTCATGGGCAAGGTCCGGCAACAACGCGCCGGAATGGACGACTTCGCGCTGGAGTTCATCAATCTGGCGGAACGGAATTTCACGTGATGCTCGTAAGCCGCAAGCGGAAAGCCGTAAGCCGAACGGCAAGGCACGAGCGTCGGTCTCCTTCGCAGACGGCTCACGGTTAACGGCTGACGGCTCACGCGCCATGGCTTTCCAACAGCAGACCGGCGACCCCTTCGACCATCTGGCGGACATCAACGTGACGCCACTGGTGGACGTGATGCTGATGCTCCTGATCATCTTCATGGTCACGGCCCCCATGCTCCACCAGG
>JBOGJN010000420.1:0-2513 GCA_050745445.1 Thermoanaerobaculia bacterium | reverse complement strand
AGCTGGCCGAGGCGGCCGCCATGGCGCAGGCGGCGCGCCGCGCAAAGCTCTCTCACGTTATCTGGTCCACGCTCGAAGACACGCGCCAGTGGGTGCCCTTGACCGACAACCGCATGCCGACGCTCATGGGCAAGTACAAGGTGCCCCACTTCGATTCCAAGGGCGAGGCCAACCACGTGTTCACGGACCTCGGTCTGCCGGTCACCTTCTTGCTGACGTCGTGGTACTGGGACAACCTGATCTATTTCGGCAGCGGCCCGAAGAAAGGCCCGGACGGCAAGCTCGTGTTCACGCTGCCCATAGGCGACAAGAAAATGCCCGGGATCGCCGCCGAGGACATCGGCAAGTGTGCCTACGGCATCTTCAGGAAGGGCAAAGAGTACATCGGCAAGACCGTCGGCATCGCCGGCGGGCATTTGACCGGAGCGCAGATAGCCGCTTCGCTCACTAAGGCTCTGGGCCAGGAGGTGCGCTACAACGCCGTGACTCCCGAGGTCTACCGCGGCTTCGGCTTCCCGGGCGCGGAGGATCTCGGCAACATGTTCCAGTTCAAGCGCGACTTCGAGCAGTACTACTGCGGCGCGCGCAATCTGGATGTCGCCCGAGCCTTGAACCCCTCGCTGCAAACCTTCGACCAGTGGCTTGGGAAGAACAAGAGCCGCATCCCGCTCGCGTAGCCGGTCGCGGGCCGTCGATGTCGGGCGGGTTTTGACCGGGTCTTACCGGAGCCCGCAGGACTACCCGAGTGCCGCCAGCCGGTCGATCAGGTCCACGACGCGGTTCGAGTAGCCCCACTCGTTGTCGTACCAGGCAATGACCTTCAGGTAGCCATCGTTGGAAGACGCCGTCGAGAGGGCGTCGAAGATCGAAGAGTGCGGGTTGCCGATGACGTCGGAAGACACAAGCGGCACCTCGCTGTACTCGACGATGCGCTTCATCGGTCCTTCCGCCGCGGCCCGGACGGCCTCGTTGACCTCTTTGGCCGAGACCGGTCTCTTCATGCGGCAGGTCAGGTCCACGATCGAGCCGTCGGGTACCGGGACTCGCATGGCCATGCCGTCGAGCTTCCCTTTTAGACGCGGAAGCACTTTTCCCACCGCCCGCGCGGCCCCGGTGGTCGTGGGAATGATGTTCTCGGCCGCGGCCCGGCTTCTGCGCAGATCCTTGTGTGGCACATCGGCCAGGCGCTGGTCGTTGGTGTAGGCGTGGACGGTGGTCATGAAGCCTTCCTCGATGCCGAAACGCTCATCCAGGATCTTGGCGATCGGGGCCAGACAATTGGTGGTGCAGGAGGCATTCGAGACGATGCTGTGCTCGGGTTTCAAGGTGTCGTCGTTGACGCCCATGACTACCATGGCGTCGATCTCGTCTTTAGGAGGCACGGTCAGGATGACTTTCCTGGCGCCCCCGGCGAGGTGGCGCTCGAGCTTCTCACGCGTCAGGAGCACGCCGGTTGATTCGATGACCACCTGGACGCCCAGTTTTCCCCACGGGATCTGGGCCGGATCCTTCTCCTCGGTCATAAGGATCTTCTTTCCGTCCACGTACATCGTCTCGGCGTCGGTCGAGACTTCCTTGGGGAAGACCCGCATGACGGTGTCGTACTTGAGCAAGTAGGCCAGGTGATCGTTGTCGTAGAGGTCATTGACCGCCGCGATCTCGACATCGGAGCGGTCGGACAGGATTCGGAAGACCGTCCGGCCGATCCGGCCGAAGCCGTTGATCCCGACTCGGGTCGTCAGGACGCGGCCTCCGCGGGACGGCGCGTGTCGAGCTCCGCGAAGCGCTGGAGCAGCTCCACCGCTCGGTACGCGTAGCCATAGCCCGCGTCGTACCAGGAAAGGGTCTTCGAGACCCTCTCGCCGAGAACCATCGTCGCGAGCGAGTCGAAGGTGCTCGAGTAGCTCGACTGCGCCACGTCGCTCGAGACGATCGGATCCACTTCGAACTTGACGATCTTCTTCCAGCGGTCGGTTGCCGCGGCCGTGCGGATGACTTCGTTGATCGCCGCCGCCGTCACCTTCTTCTCGTACCAGCAAACCAGATCCACGACCGAGCCGTTTCGGACCGGAACGCTCATGGCGTAGCCGGTGATCTTGCCCGCGAGCTCCGGGAGCAGCTCCACGACCATCCGCGGAGAGCGGGACTCCTGCGGGATGATGTTCTCGGCCGCCGCGCGTCCAAGCCGCTTCTCTTGCGCCGGCACATCGGCCAGGTGGTGTTGGCTCGTGTAGGAGTGGACCGTCGTGAAGATCGCACGCCGGATGCCAAAAGCTTCGTGAAGGATCTTGACGACCGGCGTGACGCTGTGAACGGTCGAGGAGGCGTTCGAGACGATGCGGTGTCGGCTTTCGAGCGTCTGGTCGTTTACACCCCTCACGACCATGATGTCGAAGGAGTCCCGGGGAGGAGCGAGCGAAATGACCCGCTTCGCCCCGGCGGCCAGATGCCGCTCGAGCTCCGCCCGCGTGCGGCTCCTCGCCGTGGCCTCGATGACCGTGTGAACGCCGAGG
>JBOGJN010000419.1:0-2441 GCA_050745445.1 Thermoanaerobaculia bacterium | reverse complement strand
GCACGAGCTTCCCGCGCGAGGGCGAGCGCCAAACCCGCGGCGATGCAGAGGACCAGAGAATTCCGAAAACGATGCTTCATAACGTTGCTCCTCCTGTATTGGGTGGCGAGTTGTAAAGGGCGGCCGTCAACGAGGATGGAACTCTCTGTAAATTCGGTTTGAAGATCCAGCCCTCGGCCTCTTCCTCCAAGCGACCGGGCGTCAAGTTCTTGTAAGAGGTTGCCTGTGCCTGCGCCTACGGCGAGACCGCTGCCTGGATCACCGCCTCGGCGATCCCCGACTTCTTCCAGTCGATGATCTCTGCCGCCGTCAGTTTCGTCGTGAGCTTCTGACCCCGAACGTAGGACACGATCAGGTCGGTTCCGACACCTTGCTGCATCAAGGCCAGAATCTCGGACTTCACCTGCGCCGTCGTCCGGCGGGCGCTCCCGAGACTCCACGAAAAGAGGCCACCCGACCTGCCGGCCGCCGGTCCGGGAGAAAGGGAGGCGAGCGTCTGGAGCGCCTCTGCACTACACTCATAGGAGGCGAACGAAACTTGGTACCAGGTCTGCCCGCCGCGCAGGCAGTCGGGCGAGCGGTCAGAGGCGGAGCAGTCGAGGTTCGGCCGGTTCACGATTCGATCCGAAAGCACCAGCAGGACGTTGCCGCCGCGGGCGGCGGCCTCGTTGCGCTCCAGCCGGTAAGGATCGGACGATGCGTACCGCTCACTCTCCATCTGGTCAACGGGCTTTGTTGTCTCAAGCAGGCGGCACCCCTCCGGCAGCCGGCGAGACTCCTCCGGCGCCGACGCATCGGCCTCGTAGACGGCGACCTGCGCCGCCTCCTTTGTCAAGGTCGTGGCGCAGCCAGCACAGAGAAGGGCAAGAACCATGGACTGGCGCGTCTTCATCGGCGTTCCCTCCGCGAAGCGTGGATTCTATGAGATCGCCGAAATCGGCCCGCGAACCTCCCCGGAGAACCGACACGCAAAATGGGCCCCGTAAGATCCGTCCGGGCTACGAGAACGGCTCTGCGGGATGGTGAACATCGGCTGCAGACGGGCGCTGACCTCAGGCGGCAATCTCCGCTCGCAAGTGCAAGCAGAGATAAAACTTAGAAGCCGTTCGGCCGTGGCGCGACAGCCCTTCCTCGGACTTCACACCGTTTTCCCGGCGCGGTGATAGCCTCCGCTCCCTCCTCATGAGTGAAGTTCAGCGAATCGGTGAAGTTGGCGCGCCAGATGACCGACTCAACGACCATGCCCTTTATTTCAATCGGGAGGTTTCCTGGCTCGCCTTCAACCGCCGCGTGCTCGAGGAGGCGCGGGACTCTGCCTGGCCGATTCTCGAACGCCTGAAGTTTCTCTGCATCTTCCACTCCAACCTGGACGAGTTCTTCATGGTTCGGGTCTCCGGGCTGCACGAACAGCTCGAGGCCGCGGTCACCGAGCGTAGCCCAGACGGCCTCTCGGCCACCGAGCAGCTGCGCCGGGTCCGCGAAATCCTGCTCGAGGATGCCGCGCTGGCGATGGAGACGCTGACCGAGGACATCCTCCCGCGGCTGGCCGAATCGGGCATCCGCCTTCTGCCCTGGAATGATCTGGACATCGACCAACGCAGGGAGCTGACCGCGTATTTCGAGAGTGTGGTGTTCCCCGTCCTGACTCCCCTGGCCTTCGACCCGGCACACCCCTTCCCTTTCGTCTCGAACCTGTCCCTGTCGCTTGCCGTGGAGCTCTCGGAGAACGACCAGGGCCGCGGGTTCTTTGCGCGCGTCAAGGTGCCGCCCTCGCTGCCGCGTCTGGTGCCCGTGCCCGGCCCAACGGGGGCCAGGACGGACTTTCTCCTGCTCGAGGAGCTGATCGAGGCGCATCTGCTGCAGCTCTTCCCGGGAATGAAGATTCGCGGCGCCTCCGCTTTTCGTGTGACCCGGGACGCGGAGATCGAGATCCGCGAGGAAGAGGCGGGAGACCTGCTCCGCTCGGTGGCGGAAAACGTGCGTCAGCGCCGTTTCGGAGCCGCCATCCGGCTGGAGGTGGACGCCCGCTGCCCGGAGAGCGTTCGCGAACTGCTGCGCGCGCAGCTCGAGCTCGATGCCGACGACCTTTACGAAGTTTCGGGGCCCCTGGGGGCCTCGGACCTCTTGGCCCTTCAGCGGCTGGAGCGGCCGGACTTGAAGGACCACGCGTTTCTGCCGGCCGCCCGTTCGCTCTTTGCCAAACCCGGCAGCACATTCGAAACGATCCGCGAGCGCGACGTGCTCCTGCACCACCCGTATGACTCCTTCGATCCGGTCCTGCGGTTCCTGGAGGACGCGGCCTCCGACCCGGACGTGCTCGCCATCAAGATGACCCTCTACCGCACCGGAACCGATTCTCCGGTCGTCGCGGCGCTCGCGCGAGCCGCCGAGAACGGAAAACAGGTCGCCGTCCTGGTCGAACTGCAGGCGCGCTTCGACGA
>JBOGJN010000418.1:0-2978 GCA_050745445.1 Thermoanaerobaculia bacterium | reverse complement strand
TCCGTGGAGCGGCTCCGGCCCGCCTTCGGAGTGGATCAGGTTGTGCGCCGCCTCGAAGCGGGCGGACACGGTGACGCGATACATGACGAGTTCTCAGTTCTCAGTCATCAGTTATGTTTAGAAAGCGGCGATCCCGTCGGGAATCTCTGAACTGAAAACTGATCACTGATAACTGACGACTACCCGAGCACGGTGGCCTCGCGCACCACCGAAAGAGAGGCCTGCGCCTCGGGCGGGATCGCGAGAAGCTTTTCAAGAACCTTCTTCGGCGTGGACGTCTCGCCGGCCGACTGATCGAGATTCACTTCGAAGAGGAGCCTCGCGCCCGAGCCATCGGCTTCGAGCGACAGCGCTTTGACCGCCGGCATCGCCTCCCGCCAGCCGTTCGCGAGCGCTTCGCCCGCGCGGTGGATATGCTCGGGTAAGTCGAGGCGCGCGGCGTAGCGCGCGGACTTGACCGCCTTCGCAAGAGTCGGTTCACCGGCGTCGAGCAGGCGCACGTCCAAGACCGTGAGCCCCGTCGGCAGTTTCTCGTTGATCCGGCGCGCCGCGTCCGCGGAAAACGCAGCGTTGCCCTCGACGTCGAACACCTCGTGACGGCTCTCGAGGCCCAGCGCGATGGCCGGGCCCATGGAGAGCCTCATATGAGGATTGAAGCCCTCCGAGTAGCGCGCCGGGAGCGCCGCTGCGCGGATCGCGCGCTCGAAGAGATCCATCGTGTTACGGTGGGAGAGAAACCGGGCATCCCCGGTCTTCTCGAAGGTGACGCGGTGGCGAAAGGCCCGGTCCGCCTGCTTGCCGTGCCGGCGCGCGGCCGGTGAAAGATCCGGCATCGCCTTCCGCCGGTAGGCCGCTCCCTTGGCCACCTCGCGATACGCGGAGGGACCTTGCGGATTCGAGACGGAGGGACCGACCATTGGCAGCGTTCCGGGGATCGCCTGGTCGTTTACGGGACCACAAGGTCCGTTGCTTAACGGACGAGCCAGGACCGTGTCCTCGCCGTTGCCGGGAACGCCGCAGGCATAGCAGTGCCCCCACTTGCAATCCTCGGTGCGCATCTCCTTTTTGGCCTTGATCAGCTCGATCTGAAGGAATCGTTTCCGAATCGAGGTGTCGAGAACGTCCCAGGGCAGAATCTCCTCGAGGTCGTAGGCACGCAGATGGGACTCCTTCGGAATCCCCTCGGTCTCCAGGGCCTTCCTCCAGAGGTCGTGGCGGAAGTGCTCGGTCCACCCGTCGAACCGAACTCCCGACGTCCAGGCCCTGTGGAGGACGCGCGCCATGCGGCGATCCCCACGCGAGAGCAGGCACTCGATCTCGGCCTCGCGGGGCTCGTGCCACTTCATCTTCGCGCCGCGAACGCGGCGAAACTTCTCCTTGAGGTAGAGGAGCTTGCGTTCCAGAGTCTCGACGCCGTCGAAGGGCGCCCACTGGAAGGGAGTCCAGGACTTGGGCACGAAGGATCCGACGGAAACATTCACCTGTTTTCGGCCGTACTTGCGTCCCTGGGCCAGGATGTTTTCGATCAGAACGACGAGCTCGTCCAGATCCCCGGTGGTCTCCGTCGGCAACCCGATCATCGTGTAGACCTTGATCAAGTCCCAGCCGCGGGAGAAGGCCACGTCGGCGGCGGCGATCATGTCGGCGTTGGTGAAGGTCTTGTTGATGACGCGCCGCAGTCGATCGGAGCCGGTCTCCGGCGCGAAGGTGAATCCGGACTTGCGCACTTCCGAGACCGCGTCGGCCAGACCTACGGAGAAGGCCTCCGCCCGAAGCGACGGCAGCGAGATCGAGACACGGCGGTCGGAAAGCTGCGGCGCGAGGCACTGGACGAGGGGCTCGATTTGCGAGTAGTCGGCCGTCGAGAGAGACAGAAGCCCCACCTCGCTCCAGCCCGAGTCGGCGATGAACTTCTTCGTCATCTCGGCCACGTCGGCGGGATCAAGCTCCCGGACCGGACGGTACCAGTAGCCCGCCTGGCAGAAGCGACACCCCTGGGTGCAGCCGCGCATGATCTCGAGGCCCAGCCGGTCCTGCACAATCTCGACGGAGGGCACGATCGGCTTTTCCGGGTAGTACTCGGGCTTCAAGACCGGAACCCACGTGCGCTTTGGCCGCTGTGGCACGCGTGGATCACTCCGCGTGATCGCCGTGATCCGCCCGCGCTCGTCATAGCTCACGTCGTAGAAGGAGGGAACATAGATTCCTTCGATTGCCGCAAGGTGCGCGAGCAGGTCCCGCCGCGAGAGGCCGCGGTCACGCCCGTCACTGTAGGCATCGAGGAACCGGGGCAGGGCCTCCTCCGCGTCGCCGATCAGAAACGCGTCGAAAAAGTCGGCGATCGGCTCCGGGTTGGCCGTGCAGGGGCCACCGCCGAGCACGATCGGGTCCCTCTCCCGGCGCTCGGTCTGCCAGACCGGGAGGTTCGCCAGCTCGAGCATGTTCAGAATGTTCGAGTAGTTGAGCTCCGCCTGGAGCGAGAAGCCGAGCACGTCAAAGTCGCCCACAGGCGCAAACGACTCGACCGAGAAAAGAGGAATTCCCCGCTCTCGCATCCTGGCCTCCAGGTCCACCCAGGGCGCGTAGACGCGTTCGCAGGCGAAGTCGGGGCGGCGGTTGACCAGTTCATAGAGGATCTTCAGGCCGGTATGACTCATCCCGATCTCGTACGTGTCGGGAAAGGCCAGCGCGAGCGTGACCGAGGCCGTAGACAGATCCTTGCGGACGAGGTTGCGCTCCAGGCCGATGTAGCGGCCCGGCTTCTCGACGGACGGCAGGATCGGATCGAGGAGCGGCCGCAAAGACGCGTATCGCATCGGAACACGGAATCGTAAAGCGTAAAGCGTAAAACGTAAAGCGAAGCCCTCGTCCACAGCTCCGTTTGACGTTTAACGCTTAACGTTTTACGTCATGGACTTGAAGCCGCTCCCGGTGTTCAAGAGGACGATTCGCGCCTTCGGATCGAGCCGTCTCGTGGC
>JBOGJN010000417.1:0-4317 GCA_050745445.1 Thermoanaerobaculia bacterium | reverse complement strand
CATAAGATCACCGCGCGCTATCACCTTTACGCAAGGCGCTTGCGCAAGATGACGCGCCCAACCGTCGTCGAGGTCCGCCGCCTCGCCGGCGGGCTGCGCAAATGGCTGCACGATCGTCTGGAAACGCGGCGCCTTCACCGCAAATAAAATGGCTCGCCGAGCCGTAGCTGCGGAATAGTCGTCCGCCTTCGCGCTACGGCGCGCCAGCCTTCGCCCGAATGAAAGGCTGGCCTGCCATCCGAAGCTCGCGAAGCGAACGTAGGATGGTGCCCAGGGACGGAATTGAACCGCCGACACACGGATTTTCAGTCCGTTGCTCTACCGACTGAGCTACCTGGGCCTACGACATGAAGCGCGGAAGTGTAGCGAAAACAGTGGCGGCCGGCAATGAGTGACTCGAGACTGTCGCGGCGGGAATTCGGATCGGCGCGCGGTCGTTCTGCGGGCAAATGCCGCCGAAAGAAGCTCGCCCGAGGCTCGCGAGGCTCCTTCTCTTGATGGGGCTCGCCGCGGCTGCAGCGGGTCGCGCGGTGGGCGGTCCCGCGCCCGCGCCCTCCGAGCTCTTGAAGATCGAAGCGCGCCTGCTGCCGGGTGGCGGTGGCAACGCCGGGACTCTGCGTCTGGACGCCAAACTCGCCCCGGGCTGGCACGTCAACAGCCACCATCCCTCGGAGGACTACCTGATCGCGACGGCGATCCGGCTCGATCCTGCCGCCGGAGTCGAGGCGCAAGAGCCTCGCTATCCGGAGGGCAAGCAGAAGAAATTCGCCTTCGCCGATCAGCCCCTCTCCGTCTATGAAGATCACTTCTCTGTCGATATCCCCGTCTCCTGGAGCGGCGCACCGCCGGCCGCGCTCGCCGGAACGGTGGACTTTCAGGCCTGCAACGACACGCAGTGTCTGGCGCCTGCGTCGGTCCGGTTCCACTCCGGCGGCCTCGAGGGGGGGGCAGCGCTCACGGGCGGCGCGGTGCCTCTCTCACAGGCTCCGACGCAGCTTCCCGCCGCGCCGGCCGCCGGCGCTTCGCAAGACTTCGAGCGGCTGCTCAAGAGCCGCGGACTCGCCATCGCGCTCCTGTTCGTGTTTGGCTCGGGGCTCGCGCTCAACCTGACGCCGTGCGTCTACCCCATCATTCCGCTCACGGTCAGCTTCTTTGGTGGCCAGGCCCACGGCGGAAACCGCCGCGTGCTGAGCCTTGCGGCGTTGTATGTGCTCGGCATGGCCACGATGTACTCGGCGCTCGGAGTCGCCGCGGCGCTCTCCGGAAAGCTCTTCGGCGTCGCGCTTCAATCTCCCTGGGTGCTCGGCGCCGTCGCCGGCATGCTGGTTCTCCTGGCGTTGTCGATGTTCGGCCTCTACGACATCCGTATGCCGAGCTCCTGGATGCAAAAGGCCGGCGCGCGCGCCGGCGGGGCGGGAGCCTACGCGATGGGTCTGCTCGTGGGCGTGGTGGCAGCGCCGTGCATCGGTCCGGTTGTGCTCGCCCTGCTGGCATTCGTGGCGGCCCGGCAGGACGCGGCGCTTGGTCTGCTCATCTTCTTCGTTTTCTCCCTGGGACTGGGCCTGCCGTACCTGTTCCTGGGCGCGTTCTCGGGAAGCCTCTCGCGGCTGCCTCGGGCCGGCCAATGGATGGAGGGAGTCAAGACGATCTTTGGCTGGGTGCTGCTGGCCATGGCGGGCTACTTCTTGCGAACCGTCGTGCCGGAGCCCGCAGGAAACTGGCTGCTGCCATCCGCCCTGCTCGCAGGCGCAATCGCGCTGGCATTGCGCGCGCCGGCCCTGCCGCGAGCGTTCCGGTGGACAACCGCGGCCCTCTTCCTGGCTGTCGCCATCTTCTTTGCGCCCCGGCAGATCCCCGCCTCGGCACAGCCCGACTGGCGCCCGTACGCGGCTGCGGAGGTCGCGGGCGCCGGAAAGCCTGTGGTCATTGATTTCTCCGCCTCCTGGTGTGTTCCGTGCCTGGAGCTCGATCACAAGACCTTTGCCGACCCTCGCGTGCGAGAGGCTCTGGCACGCCGCGCGCTCTTCAAGGCGGACCTGACGCGTTCGCGCTCCCCGGACGCAGTCGCCCTCTCCCAGAAGTACGGGATCCTGGGCGTGCCGACCGTCATCTTTCTGGACGCCTCGGGAAAGGAACACGCGGATCTGCGGCTGGTGGGATTCGAGGGGCCGGAGCAGTTCCTGGAGCGGCTATCGAAGGCGCCGTAACAGCTTTCAGCTCTCAGCTGTCAGCTCTCAGCCAGAAAGGCAACAACGTCAGGCTGATAGCTGAAAGCCGATAGCTGACAGCTTCCCTACCCGGGCAGGCGACCGAGCTTCTTCAACGCTTCCTTGGCGGCCTTACGCTGGGCCTCGCGCTTGGAAGCTCCCCGACCGTAGGCAAATGGGCTCCCGTCCCAGAAAACCTCTACGACAAAGATCTTTTCGTGGTCGGGACCGTACTCGTCTACGATCCGGTACTCGGGCAGCGGCAGTCCCAGCGCCTGAGCCGTCTCCTGAAGCACGGTCTTGTAGTCCTGAAAGGAGAGATCTCCGATGTCAATGCCGGCCACGTCGGAGATAAACACGCGCTTGAGAAACGCCTCGGCGGCCGGCAAACCGCCGTCCAGGTAGATTGCCGCCACGACCGCCTCGAAGCCATCGGCCAGCAGCGAGAGTTTCTCGGCGCCCCCGGAACGCGCCTCCCCCGTGCCCATCCGCAGGAACCGTCCGATCCCGAGCGCCCGCCCTTTGGCGGCCAGCGTCTCGGCCGAGACCAGGTGCGCCTTGATCTTCGAGAGCGCTCCCTCCTGCAGGTTGGGGAAAGAGTGGTAGATCAGCTCCCCGACGGCGAATCCCAGGACGGTGTCTCCCAGGAACTCGAGCCGCTCGTTATTGGCGGAGGGCAATTCGCGTCGTTCGTTCGCGTAGGACTTATGCGTGAGGGCTCGGGCCAGCAAGTCCACATTTCGGAACTTATAGCCCAGGGCTTGCTCAAGATCGGCCGGTGTCTCGGCGGCGGCGCTGCTCAAGGATCTCCTTTTCCTGCTCCTGGTGCCGGAGGCCGGAGTCGAACCGGCACGGGCCTTTCGACCCTCGGGATTTTAAGTCCCGTGCGTCTACCAATTTCGCCACTCCGGCCCGAATAGACGGGAATCGGAAAACGGAAAACGAGGCAGTCCAACCCATTCCAATCGATTCCCGTTTCCCGTTTCCTGTTTCCCGGCTATTGGAGGCGACGGGCGGATTCGAACCGCCGAATAAAGGTTTTGCAGACCTCTCCCTTAACCACTTGGGTACGTCGCCCTCGGGAGCGGATTTTACCAGTTCAGCGTGCCGCGCCGGCGTAGTCGCGAATCAGGCCCGTGACGACCCCCTGCACGACGAGCTCCCGCGCCTCCACCGTGATCGGTTTCATCGAGGCGTTGGCCGGCTGGAGCCGGACGCGCGCCCCCTCGGCGTAGTAGCGCTTCAAGGTCGCTTCGCCGCGCACCAGGGCGACGACGGTCTGGCCGTTCTGCGCGTTGGCGCGCTTGGACACGACGACGTAGTCGCCGTCCCGGATACCGTCCTCGATCATCGAGTCTCCCCGCACGCGCAGGACGAAGTGCTCACCCCTGCCCAACAGCGAAGCCGGCACTTCGATCGTCTCCTCCACGGGAAATGGCTCGATCGGCCGTCCGGCCGCCACAAGGCCGAGCAGCGATACGCGCGCCCCGACCGCCTCGTTGGCCGGCGAGATGCCGCGGCTGCGGTTCCATTGCCTCGAAAGCGCTCCCTTCTCCTCGAGCCGCTTGAGGTGCTTCTGGACCGTGCCGAACGACGACAGCCCGAACTCTTCGCGGATTTCACGCTGCGTGGGCGAGATCCCGTTTTCCAGGCGATAAACCCGGATGAAGTCCAGGATTTCCTTCTGTCGTTTTGTCAGATTCATCCGCTCCCTTATTTATTTAGCTCTTTCAACAGATAATCCAAATTAAAGTAGGCCGAGGGACCACCGCGGCCGCTCCCTGGCCTTGGGTAGCGGCCCATCGGCCTGACGGCTCAGGATAGGCGTAAAAGAAGCGCAAGTCAAGCCTCGACCGGGCGAGAACTCGCCGCGGGGACATGTGCCGTATCTCTGGTCGGGGCGAGAGGATTTGAACCTCCGACCACTCGGTCCCGAACCGAGTGCGCTACCAGGCTGCGCTACGCCCCGAAGGGCACGGGTTATACGTCATTTGCTCGGTCGGCGCAAAGACAACGGGAGCCGTTAGCCGTTAGCCGTTAGCCGTTAGCCGTTAGCCGTTAGCCGAGGTACGAGAACGTATCCCCGTGGTTCCGGCTCACCGCCTACGGC
>JBOGJN010000416.1:0-7881 GCA_050745445.1 Thermoanaerobaculia bacterium | reverse complement strand
GAGCCGTTCTACACGACCAAGGAACGTGGCAAGGGAACGGGACTGGGACTCGCCACCGTCTATGGGATCGTCAAGCAGAGCGGCGGAGATATCTGGGTTCAAAGCGCGGTCGGGAAGGGGACCACGTTCCAGGTCTATCTGCCGCGGGTCGAGGCAGCCGAAGAGAAGCCGGAAGCCCGTCACCCTCTCTCCGCGCCTGTTCCCGGCTCGGAGACCATCCTCCTCGTCGAGGATGAGCAGGCACTCCGGACGCTCGCCCAAAGGGTGCTTGAGGCCAGCGGCTACACCGTGCTCGCCGTGGGCAGCGCCGAGGAGGCGCTGGCGCTGTCTGAAAGTGACGACAGCGGGATTGACCTGCTGCTAACCGACGTGATCCTGACGGGCACGAGCGGTCCCGAGCTGGCGAAGCTGCTCAGGGAGAGGCATCCCGGGATGGGCTTGCTCTACATCTGCGGGTACACGGAAAACCTTCTGCTGGAACAGGGCGCGGGCGAGAGCGAGACGGCGCTTCTCCAAAAGCCTTTCACGCCCGATTCGCTGGTGCGCAGGATCCGCGAGGTTCTGGACGCGCCTCGGGAGAGGCGGTCATCGTAAAGCGGAGGTTGGACATGCCGGCTGTCCCCAGCGGAGCGCGCATGATCGTTCGCAGCGACCCTCTCGCCGGCCTGAGAGGTCGCCGACTCCTGCTGTGCGCGCTCGGCGGCCCCATCGTGCTCGGCTGGCTGTGGCTCGGTCAGCGGGCGGGGCTCCATGAGATCTCCTTCGGCGCCGCGTTCGTCGTGTTGTCGAGCGTCGTGATTCTCGTCGGTATTCGCGACATCAGCGAGCGTAAGCGCGCGGAGGAGGAGCTCAAAGCCTCCCGCGAGCGGCTCCTCGCGCTCTCGAGGCGGCTGATCGAGGTGCAGGAAGCGGAGCGACGGCACATCGCGCGCGAGCTGCACGACGAGATCGGCCAGGAGCTGACCGCTCTGAAGATCAATCTCCAGGCTGCGCACCAGCTGGGCGGCGACGCGGAACTGGCTTCCCGCCTCGAGGACAGCATGGGCGTCGTCGAGCGAGCGATCCAGCAGGTGCGCGACATGTCGCTAGCGCTGCGCCCCTCGCTGCTCGACGACCTGGGGCTGGTGGCGGCGCTGCGCTGGTATGTGGACCACCAGGCTCAGAGATCGGGGTTTGAGGCCCGCCTGAAGGCCGAACCTGCCCGGATCCGCGTTTCACCCTATGTGGAGATCGGCTGCTACCGGGTCGTGCAGGAGGCGCTCAACAACGTCGCACGGCACGCACAGGCGCACAGCGTCCGCGTGGAGCTCGCTCTTCGCGAAGGGAAGCTGCGGCTGCTCATCCAGGACGACGGCGTCGGCTTCGACGTCAAGGCAGCCCGAGAGCGGGCCAGGCGTGGCACGAGCATGGGGCTGCTGACCATGCCCGAACGCGCCCGCTTGCTCGGCGGGTACCTGAAGGTTGAGTCGGCACCCGGCCGGGGCACCGAGATCCGGGCCGTGTTTCCCGCGAGCCCCGCTTCATGAAACCGATTCGGATCCTGCTGGCCGAGGACCACACGCTCGTGCGTTCTGGAGTCCGCTCGCTGCTCGAGAAGCTGTCCGGCATCGAGGTCGTGGGGGAGGCTGCCGACGGACGGGAGGCCCTGGAGCTACTGAAAACGCAGGCGGCGGACGTGGCCCTGCTCGACATCTCGATGCCGGGGATGAACGGCCTCGATGCGGCGGCCCACGTGACCCGGCGCTTTCCGATGACGCGCGTGATCGTCCTGTCGATGCACGCCAACGAGGAGTACGTCCACCAGGCGCTGCGGGCCGGGGCGGCCGGCTATCTGCTCAAAGATGCGGGCACGGCGGAGCTAGAGCTGGCGGTGCGGGCAGTGGCGCGGGGCCAGACCTACCTTTCGCCGGCGATCTCCAAACAGGTCGTTTCGGAGTACGTCCGGCGGACCGAGACGAGCTCGCTCGAGGCGCTGACTCCCCGGCAACGGGAAGTCCTTCAGATGATCGCCGAAGGCTGCACGACCAAGGAGATCGCCAAGAAGCTCGATTGCGGCGTCAAGACGGTCGAGACCCACCGCACGCAGCTCATGGGGCGACTCGACATCCACGACATGGCCGGGCTCGTGCGGTACGCGATCCGCTCCGGGCTGGTGGATCCCGGAAAGTAGCCTCCTCCTCAGGTTTTTTCTCCCGCCATGTCAGGTTTTTTCCCCGCCTCCCTCAGGTCGCCCCTGATTGTCCGCCCATCGGCCCGACGGGATATTGACGAAGCCTCGTGGACGACAATGAGGTGTTTTGCCTCTCCGCCGGTCGAGATCCGGGTTTCGACCGAGCTCGAAATCGGCTGCTACCGGGTCGCGCGGGAAGCGCCCAACAACGCGCGCACAGGCAACGCCACTTTTTCGGTGAGCCCCGCTTCATGAAACCGATTCGGATCCTGCTGGCCGAGGACTACACGCGCTCCGGACGCTCGCCCAAAGGGTGCTCGAATCCAGTGGCTACACCGTGCTCGCCGCGGGCAGCGCCGAGGAGGCGCTGGCACTGTCTGAAAGTGACGACCGCGGGATTGACCTCCTGCTAACCGACGTGATCCTGACCGGCACGAGCGGTCCCGAGCTGGCGAAGCTGCTCAGGGAGAGGCATCCCGGGATGGGCTTGCTCTACATCTCCGGGTACACGGAAAACCTCCTGCTGGAACAGGGCGCGCGGGAGAGCGAGACGGCGCTTCTCCAAAAGCCCTTCACGCCCGATTCGCTGGTGCGCAGGATCCGTGAGGTTCTGGACGCGCCTCTGGAGAGGCGGTCATCGTGAAGCGGAAGCCGGACAGAGCGGCGACCGCTGGCTGTGCGGCTGCTGCTAGAACAGAAAGTTCACACCAGGCGGGAACGCTGTGACTTTTGCGCGTCGTGTGGGCCTCGCTGCCGCCGTCGCTGTGCTGGTGCCGCTCTGCTTCGCCACCCTCATCTCGCTCAACTACCGAGAGAACCTGAAACGCACGCGGGAGTTTGTCGAGGTCGACCAGCGCGCTCTGGTACGCACGGCCCTCCTTCAGCGTGTCATCATCGACATGGAGACGGCCAACCGCGGATTCCGCATGACCGGCCAGGAAATCTTTCTCGAGCCCGATCGAGAGGCGATGGCCAGGTACGGTCCGCTCGTGGCCGAGCTGAAGACGCTGCTTCCCAAAGGAGAGGAGCGCGACCTCCTTGCGGAAATCGACAAAAGGGTCGCACGCTGGCGGGCCGAGGTCGCCGAGCCGCGTATCGCGTTCGTCCGCGCGCACCCGCCGGTTCGGAGCGGCAGCACGGAAGTCGTCGAGGCGCTCCCGCCAAAGCTCGAGGCCGCCGTCGGCAAGACCGAGACGGATCAGATTCGCAGCATCTTCGACGCTTTAGACCAGCGGGAGTCCGACCGGGTTTCCCGCGCGCTCGCCGAGCGCAACCGGGAACAGCAGCGGCTCCTGCATCTCCTTTGGGCGGTGGCGGCTGGCTTCTCGCTTCTGCTTCTCGCAGGCACCGCCTGGCTCTGGCGCTCTTACCGGACGCGCATCGGCACGCTCTTCGCGGGCATCGAGGCCGCGGAGCGCGGAGACTATCGGCCAGTCAACTTAACTGGCGTCGACGAGCCGGCCAGGATCGCTGCGGCGTTCGACCGGATGGTGGGCGAGGTCCAGCACCGGGACGAAGAGCTCCGCCGGCAGGCCGAGCAACTGGAGGAGACCCGGGGCCAGCTGGCGTCTGTTCTCAAGAGCGTCGGGGAGGGCGTGGTGGTCGCCGATCGGGATGGAAAGTTCATTCTTTTCAATCCGGCGGCGGAGCGGATCTTGGGCATGGGAGCAACGGTGGCGGAACCCACTGAATGGCCTCAAATCTACGGCGCCTTTCTTCCCGACGCGGTCACGCCCCTTCCCGCCGAGGAGCAACCCCTCGTTCGCGCGATCCGCGGCGAGAGTTCAGACGATGTGGAAATATTCATACGCAATCCGCAGGTGCCGGCGGGTGTTTCCATCAGTGTCTCCGGCAGGCCGATCTACGACGCGGACGGCGCGATCCGCAGAGGCGTTGTCGTGTTTCGCGACATCACGCAGCGCAAGCGGGCCGAGGAAGCTCTCAAGGAGAGTGAGGAGAGGCTCAATCTCGCCTTGGAATCGGCTCAAATGGGTGCATGGGACCTGGATCTCGTCCACGACACGGCCGTTCGGTCGCTGAGGCATGACCAGATCTTTGGCTATCAGTCGCTTCGACCGGCGTGGGGCTCGGAGATCTTCTTAGCCCATGTTCTGCCTGAGGACCGAGAGCTTGTGAAGGAAAGGTTCCAGCGGGCTTTTGCCAGTGGGCATTTTGACATGGAGTGCCGCATTCTTTGGCCAGACAAATCTGTTCATTGGATCGGCGCACAAGGCCACGTCTACTACAACGATAAGAGGGAACCGGTCCGCATGATGGGCGTCGTCACAGATGTTTCGGAGCGCAAACGGGCAGAACAGATCCTGGCCGAACGGAGCGCGCAGCTCGAAGCCGCCAACCAGGAGCTGGAAGCCTTCAGCTACTCCGTCTCGCACGATCTGCGGGCGCCGCTACGCCACATCTCCGGTTTTGCGGAGCTGCTGGAGAAAGATGCCTTTTCGGCTCTCGAGGAGAAGGGCCGTCGGTATCTGCGAACCATCTCCGAATCCGCGAAACAAATGGGACGGCTTATCGACGACCTTCTCGCCTTGTCGCGGGTCGGCCGGAGTCAGATGCGCATCGAACCTGTCAGACTCGGCGAGCTCGTCGCTGATGCTCAGCGAGAGTTGCAGCCAGAGCTCGCTGAACGTGACGTTTCCTGGAAAGTGGACGGTTTGCCGGAGGTGCGTGGCGACCCGTCTCTCTTGCGTTTGGTTTTCACGAATCTCATTTCCAATGCCTTGAAGTACACGCGCACGCGGCCGCGAGCCGAGGTTGAAGTCGGATCCCTCCCCGGGGGAAAGGAGATCGTCGTGTTTGTTCGTGACAACGGTGTCGGCTTCGACATGAAATACGTGGATAGGCTGTTCGGCGTCTTCCAGCGGCTCCACCGGGCGGAGGAGTTCGAGGGGACCGGCATTGGTCTTGCGAATGTCCGCCGCATCATCCACCGGCACGGCGGACGAACCTGGGCCGAGGGGGCGGTAGACGCCGGCGCAACTTTTTACTTCTCACTCCCGCAGTGAAAGGGGTAGACGATGATCGCCGAAGTCAAGCGGATTCTGCTGGTTGAGGACAACCCCAACGACATCGAGCTGACGCTCGCGGCACTGGCCGAGCACCATCTCGCCAACGAGGTTGTGGTCCTGCGGGACGGCGCGGAGGCCCTGGACTACCTTCATTGCAGGGGAGAGTTTGGCGACCGGTCTAACGGCAATCCTGCGCTGGTCCTGCTGGACATCAAGATGCCGAAAGTGGATGGGATCGAAGTCTTGAGGGAGCTCAAAAGCGACGACCGGCTCAAGACGATCCCCGTCGTCATGCTGACGTCCTCCCGGGAGGAACGCGATCTGGTCGAGAGCTACAGGCTCGGCGTCAATGCCTATGTCGTCAAGCCTGTCGATTTTCCGGCCTTCATCGATGCCGTGAAGCAGCTCGGCGGATTCTGGGCGGTCATCAACGAGCCCCCGCCGGGAACGGTCCGGCGCCCCCGGTGAGACTGCTTTGAGCGATCCCATGGCGCCGCCAATCAGAATCCTTCACCTGGAGGACCGCCGCGCGGATGCCTTGTTGGTGCGGTCCGTTCTTGAGGCCGAGGGCGCCGACTACGAGATCGTCAGCGTGGACATGCGTGAAGCGTTCATCGCCGCTTTGGAAACGGGGGCCTTCGACGTCATCCTCTCTGACTATGCGGTTCCCTCGTTCGACGGGATCTCTGCTCTGCGGATCGCCCACGAAAGCAGTCCCGACGTCCCGTTCATCTTCGTCTCCGGGACGATGGGGGAGGAGCTGGCGATCGAGACGCTGAAGTCCGGCGCGACCGACTACGTTCTTAAGGAACGTCTGTCGCGGCTGTTGCCTTCCGTGCGAAGGGCGCTGGCAGAAGCGAGTGAGCGACGGGAGAGACGAAAGGCGGACCAGGGGTTGCGCCAAAGTGAGGAGAAGTACCGTTCCATCGTCGAGACGACGAATGACTGGATCTGGGAGAGCGACGCGGAGGGCCGGCTGACTTACTGCAACCCGGCCGTCGAGCCGATGGTCGGTTACCGCCCGGAGGAGCTTCTCGGCAGGAAGGGCGAGGACTTTCTGCACCCGGACGATCTGAAGGAGATCGGCCCCGTGGTTGAGAGAGCGGTCGCGGAAAAGTCGGGCTGGAAGGGCTGGGTCCTGCGCTGGCGCCACAAGGACGGCAGCTACCGCTCCGTCGAAAGCAATGCCGTCGCCGTCTTCGACGGAGAGGGCGCTTTTCGCGGGTTCCGGGGCGCGACGCGCGACATTACGGAGCGCGTGCAGCTGGAGGCCCAGTTTCGCCAGTCGCAGAAGATGGAGGCGGTCGGACAGCTCGCGGGAGGAGTGGCGCACGACTTCAACAATCTTCTGACGACAATCCTGGGGTACGGCGATCTCCTCATGAAACAGTTGAGTCACGATCCCTCCCTCCGGGAGGGCATCGAAGAAATCAAGAAGGCAGGGGAGCGAGCAGCCGTGCTGACGCGGCAGCTCCTGGCGTTCAGTCGGAAACAGGTCTTGACGCCGCTTGTCCTCGACTTGAACGAGGTCGTGGCAGAGCTGGAGAAAATGCTGCGGCGCCTGATCGGTGAGGACATCGACTTGGCGACGGTGCTCGACCCGTCAATTGGGCACATTAAAGCTGACCCGGGGCAGCTCGAGCAGGTCATCATGAACCTGGCCGTCAACTCCCGCGATGCCATGCCCCGCGGCGGCAAGCTCACGATCGAGACGAGGAACGTGCAGCTCGATAAAGCCTATGCGCGCGAGCGCCGATATGTCGCGGAGGGCCACTACGTGCTGCTGGCAGTGAGCGACACAGGCTCCGGGATGGATTCCGAAACACGGGCACACATTTTCGAGCCCTTCTTCACGACCAAGGGACAGGGCAAGGGAACGGGCCTGGGTCTCTCTACGGTCTACGGCATCGTCAAACAGAGCGGAGGCTCGGTCGAGGCCTACAGCGAGGTGGGGCAGGGAACGACCTTCAAGATCTACTTGCCGGCAGTGGAAGAGGCGGTCCAGAGGCCGAGTCCGGAGCCTGCGGCGAAGCCCTTACCGGGGTCCGAAACGATTCTGCTCGTGGAAGACGATGAGAGCGTGCGCGCCCTGGCGCGCCGGGTGCTGGTGAGCTACGGCTACACGGTCCTCGAGGCCCTGAACGGAGAGGACGCGATGGATGTCGTCAGTCGACATCGCGGCGTGATTCATCTGATGGTGACCGACGCCGTCATGCCGGGAATGAGCGGGCCTCAGCTGGCCCGGCAGCTGTCGTCTCTTCGGCCCGACATGAGAGTCCTCTTCATCTCCGGCTACACGGACGATGCCATTGTCCGCCACGGTCTCTTGAAGCCGACCGAGGCGTTCCTGCCGAAACCCTTTAGCCCGGACGCGCTCGTCCGCAAGGTACGCGAGGTTCTACAGGCCGCGCCTCCGGCTTGAGCGTGGCCGCAGATCAGCCGGGCGGCGGCGTACCGGTCGCTCGGCCGCTCGAGGGCGAAGAACGGGGCCGCGGCGTGGGAGTTGGTTGGGGTTGCCGTGTGGGTCTGCGGGTGGGGTGGGGCGCCACCTCGGCGGACTTGCCCCGGTGTTCGCGCTGCTGGCGGGCGATGGCGCCAAGCGCCTGAGAATCCTGCGGGTTAAGCCTGGCCCGGCCCTGAGTCGGGCGTGGCGCGGGGCTAACGGAGACGACCTCGCTCTGGTCG
>JBOGJN010000415.1:0-1287 GCA_050745445.1 Thermoanaerobaculia bacterium | reverse complement strand
CTGGCGCGGCCCGTACACGAGCTTCTGCTTGGGGAAGGTGTAGACGATGAGGCCGCCGTAGTTGGGCGCATCCGAACGGGCGGCCATGATCGCGATCATGTTGTCGCGCCGTGCCGGGTTGAAGCCCGAGAGCAGGACGAACTCCTCCCGCTTTTCGCCGGGCAGCCGCATGATGGTGAAATACGGCGCCATCTCGCGGTCGCGCCCCTCCTGCGAGAGGCGCGGGATGCTCCAGAGGTCCTCTTTGTTGTAGAAGACCTGCGGGTCCTGCATGTGGTAGGTGCCGTACAGCTTCGCCTGGAGGCTGAAGAGGTCCTCGGGGTAGCGCACGTGGGGCCGCAGATCGGCAGGCATCCGCTCCATCGGCGTGAAGAGCCCAGGGAAGGCGCGCGCCCAGGTGCGGATCAGCGGGTCCTTGGGATCGGCGACGTAGAAGACCACCGCCCCGTCGAAGGCGTCCACCGTCGCCTTGACCGAGTTGCGGATGTAGTTGACCCCGCGGTCCGGCTGGGCATAGGGGTACCGGTCGGTCGTCGTGTAGGCGTCCACGATCCATACCAGCCGCCCCTCGGGCGTGACGACGAGGTAGGGGTCGTGGTCGAAGCGAAGGAACGGCGCCGCCTGGCGCACTCGCTCAGCCACGCGTCGGTACATCATCACCCGGCTCTCGGCGGTGAGATCGTCCGAGAGGAGGATCTTGATCTCCCCGAAGCGGATGGCGAAGGCCAGCTTCCGGAGGAAGCCGTCGATGGGCACGCCGCCGCGCCCGGTATAGCGCGAGTAGACGTTCTGGTCCCCCGCGGGGTAGTCCAGCTCCTGCGACTTCGACCGGACGATGACGTACTCGTTGCTGAGCTCGCCGTAGTAGATCTCCGGCCGCGTGATCTTCGGGAGTCCCCCCGACACGCTCGGCGGGATGTCCTTGACGAAGAGGTCGGGCAGCCCCTCGGGCGTGATCCGGTTGACCGGACCCGCCACCAGGCCGAAGCCGTGGGTGAAGGTCAGGTGCTCGTTGATCCAGACCCGGCTCGGCAAGTGCTGGTAGGACATCTCGCGCGCCGAGAGCATGATCTGCCGGTACTCGCCGTTGACCGTGTACCGGTCCACGTCGACGTCGGCGAACTTGTAATACGTCCGGATCTCCTGGAGCTGGGCGAAGGTCGTGAGCAGCGGCCGGTGATCCCAGAGGCGGATGTTCTTGACGGTGAGGCTGTTGCGCTCGATGACCGCGGAGGTCAGCCGGTCTTCAGCCGGAAAGTCCTGCTCCTTGACCGCATCGAGCCCGTA
>JBOGJN010000414.1:0-1572 GCA_050745445.1 Thermoanaerobaculia bacterium | reverse complement strand
TCAGATCGTGACTTAAGTATACAGTGACTTAATGTACCGCAAACTTCTTTCGATAGAGCGTCCGGCGGCTGATCCCCAGAAGCCGCGCGGCCCGACTCTTGTTGCCTCCCGCAATCTTCAGGACTCTCCGGATGTGCCTCTCCTCCAACGCTCTCAGGTTCGGGACTTCGGTCTCGCCTCCCTCTCCGGCCTCCAGCCGGCCCGGAACCCGCGCTGACGGAAGCCACTGCAAATCCTCCAAACGGATGACCCCGCCCCGGCAGAGGGCGGCGGCCCCCTCGAGCAGGTTCTCCAGTTCACGGACGTTGCCTGCGAAGTCGTGGGCGAGCAGCGCCGCGAATGCTTCCCGGTCGAGGGTCGCGACATCTTTCCCCTCACGGGCGGCGAACCTCTCCAGGAAATGCCGCGCCAGCTTCCCGATGTCCTCCCGACGCTCGCGCAGGGCAGGCAGGGCGATCTCGACGACGCGCAAGCGATAGTAGAGATCCTCCCGGAACTCACCCCGCGCGATCCTTTCGGAAAGCCGCGCGTGCGTTGCCGCGAGCACGCGCACGTCGATCGGGATATGTTTCCTCCCGCCCACGTGTTCGATCTCCCGCTCCTGGAGGACGCGCAGGAGCTTGGCCTGGAGCGGCAGGGGCATGTCTCCGACCTCGTCCAAGAAAAGCGTCCCACCGCTGGCGACCTCGAATCGTCCCGGGCGAGCCTCCACACCGGTGGCCACCCCTCTCTCGATTCCGAAAAGCTCGGATTCCAGGAGCGATTCGGGGAGCGCCGCGCAGTTGATCGCGACGAAGGGACAGGAGGCCCGGTCGCTGCGGGCGTGAATCATCCGGGCGACCAGCTCCTTGCCGGTGCCGCTTTCCCCGGTGATCAAGACGGAGGTCCTTGAGGGTGCGACCCGCCCGACCAGATCCAAGACGCGGCGCGCCGCCGGTGAGTCGCCGACGAAGAGCCGGCCTGCGGCCGCCCGCCCCGTCTCATCCAGGAGACGCCGGTTCTCTTCTTCCAGGCGCTCGCGTTCGCGCGTCAGGCGTTCGAGGTGCCTGCGGTTTTCAATCGCCATCCCGCTCAGGCCGGCCAGCGAGGCCAGGAACCGCGCGTCCTCGTCGTCGAAGGCCGCCCGGCCGCCCCGGCGCAGCTCCTTGTCGGCCAGAAGAAGCACGCCAACCGAGCGCCCGCCGGCCCGGATCGCGACGCCGATGGCGGTCGAGACCGGCGTGCGCAACAGGCGAAAGCCCTCGCGGCGGAGAACGGTCTCGAGACGCAGCACGTCGCGCACGAACTCTTCCTCGGCCAGGAGGGACTCCGAGACCCGGCGGGGAAAGCCAACCCGCGCCTCCGCCTTCCGGGCCCCACCCTCGCCAAAGGTCGCGAGGTACCCGCGGGAGGCGTCCAGGACACCAACCGCGCGGCCGAGAACGTCTTCCACAAGCGCCTCTTCATCGGGCAGGGCTCCCAGAGAGAGACCCGCGTCGTAGAGGGTCTCGAGCAGGAGGAGCTTGTGCTGGGTCTCGAAATCGCGGCCGGGACGGTCCATCACTTCGTGGCGGCCAGCACCTTCTCGCGCCG
>JBOGJN010000413.1:0-11225 GCA_050745445.1 Thermoanaerobaculia bacterium | reverse complement strand
GCCCCAGATCGGCGCCCAACGCGACGACTGGCTGCGCCCCTTCGTGGATCTTGCGCAGCCTGGCAGAGAACGCCGGAGGGCGGGAAGGAGCGCAAGGCGCGAGAGAAGCCGGCACAATCCCGAGGATACAAGAGATCCGAATCCCTGCCGCGGCTGCCGGTTAGGACCAAGGATGATGGCGGTTTGCAGATGTCGTCTCGAAACGGGGGCCGTCGCTCTCCCGCAGCGAGCCATCGGCACGCTAGAATCGCGTCTCGTCATGCGCAGCTCCTTCCTTCCCTTCGCGCGCCCCTGCCTGGGAGAGGAGGAGCTCTCCGAGGTGGCGGAGACGCTGCGCTCGGGCTGGATCACCACGGGGCCGCGGGTCGAACGGTTCACGGCCGAGTTTCTGGACTACGTTGGAGGCCGTTTCGGCGTGCCGGTCTCCTCGGCCACGGCGGGGCTCCACGTCGCGCTGCTCGCGCTCGGGGTCGGCCCGGGGGACGAGGTCATCACGACGCCAATGACCTTCGTGGCGACGCTCAATACGGTCGTCCACTGCGGGGCGATCCCGGTCCTGGTGGACATCGACGCGGCGACGCGCAACATCCGTGTCGAGGAGATCGAGAAGAAGGTGTCTGTCCGCACGAAGGTCATTCTGCCGGTCCACTTCGTGGGGCAGCCGGTGGACCTGGATCCGATCCTGGAGCTGGCGGCCGGACGCGGAATCGCGGTCCTCGAAGACGCGGCGCATGCGGCCGGCGCCGCGTACAAGGGAAAGAGAATCGGCTCCTTCCCGACCACGTCGGTCTTCTCCTTCCACCCCAACAAGAACATGACGACGGGAGAGGGGGGGATCGTGGCCACCGAGGACGAGGCGGTCTTCGAGAAGGCGTCCCTCTTGAAATTCCACGGGATGGACAGGGAGTCCTGGAAGCGTTTCGCGAAGTCCGGAAGCCCGCGCTACGACGTCGAGCTGCCCGGATTCAAATACAACATGATGGACCTCCAGGCCGCGCTCGGGCTCCATCAGCTCCGGAGGCTCGAGGGATTCCTGCAGGAGCGCGCCCGGCTGGCGGCGCGCTACGATGAGTTGCTCGCGGATCTGCCGGGGCTTCTGCTTCCGCAGCCGGTGAGCTACCGGGTGCGGCACGCCTGGCACCTGTATGCCCCTCTCGTGGACATCGACCGGTTGAGGATCGACCGGGACCGTTTCATCGGAGAGTTGAAGAGGCGCAACATCGGCGCGGGGCTCCATTACACGGCCGCCCACGAGTTCTCCTACTATGCGCGCCGTTTCGGCTGGCGCCCGGAGGACTTTCCCGAGGCGCATTACGTGTCGGAGCGGATCGTCTCCCTGCCGCTCTTCCCGGGCTTGACCGACGCCGATCAGGAGGATGTGGTCGAGGCGGTTCGGGAGATCCTGTCGGAGTTTCGGCGGTGAAGGTCTCCGTCGTCGTGCCGGTCTTCAACGAGGAGGCGAACCTCGAAGAGTTCCTGAGGCGCCTGACGGCGGTTCTGGAGGGCCGGGGCGGGCCCTACGAGGTCATCCTGATCGACGACGGGAGCCGCGACCGGTCACTCGAGATCCTGAAATCCTGGGCCGTGCGGCGTTCCGACCGGATCCGCGTTCTCGAGCTTTCGCGCAACTTCGGACAGCATCAGGCGATCCTGGCCGGGTTGCGCGACGTCGCAGGCGATGTGATCGTCACGCTGGACGCCGACCTGCAGAATCCTCCCGAGGAGATCCCGAAACTGCTCGCAAAGTTCGAAGAGGGGTACGACGTGGTGGGAGGAGTCCGGAAACTCCGTCACGACTCCTGGCCGCGCCGGCTGGCCTCGACCCTTGTCAACCGGATCACCGTGGCCATCACCCGGATGCGGCTGACGGATTTCGGCTGTATGTTGCGCGCCTACTCCCGCGAAGTCGTAGAGGAAATCAACCGCTGCGACGAGGCCTCGACCTTCATCCCGGCTCTCGGCCAGAGCTTCGCGCGCCGACCCGTCGAGATCGAAGTTGCGCACGCCCGGCGCACGGGGGGCGAATCGGCCTACTCCCTGTACCGGTTGATCCGGTTGAACTTCGACCTGATGACCGGGTTCTCCGCCGTCCCGATCCAGGTCTTCGGGTTCCTCGGCACGCTCGTGGCCCTCGGGGGGATCGTCTTCGGCATTTTCCTCTTCGTGCGCCGCCTGATCGTGGGCGCGGAAGTGGAGGGGGTCTTTACGCTCTTTGCGATCCTCTTTACGCTGCTCGGCATTGCGATGGCGGGGCTGGGGATCGTCGGGGAGTACGTCGGCCGGATCTACGAGCAGGTGCGCGGCCGGCCGCGTTTCTCCGTGCGGCGGGTGTACGGGCTCGGGGCGGAAAGGATGTCGAGAGTGGAGGGCCGAGGGTCGAGAGTCGGAGAGAGCTCTTGACCCGCATCGCAGTCTTCGCCTACTCCGACACGGGGCACGCGTGCTTGAAGTTCCTGCTGGAGCGCGGCGAGAACGTCGTGCTCGTGGCCACGCACGCCGACGATCCGGCGCAGACGCGTTGGTTTCCCAGTGTGGCGGAGCTGGCCCGCGCAAAGGGGATCGAGCCGGCAATCATCGAGGACCCCAACGATCCGGCTGCGGTCCGGCGTCTTCGAGAGAGCGCTCCGGAGCTTCTCTTCTCCTTCTATTACCGCGGTCTCCTGCCGTCTGCGATCCTGAACGCACCGCGGTTGGGCGCCTACAACATGCACGGCTCGCTTTTGCCGAAGTACCGGGGGCGTGCTCCCGTCAATTGGGCCGTCGCCAACGGCGAGACAGAGACCGGCGCCACGCTCCACGTCATGAGCGAACGCGCGGACGCGGGAGACATCGTGGACCAGGAGGCGGTCTCGATCGGTCCCGAAGACACCGCCTGGGAGGTGCAACGGCGGGTGACGGCCGCGGCTGTGAAGGTTCTGGAGCGACGCCTCGCCGAGTTGAAAACCGGGACGGCGCCTCGGCGGCCGCAGGATGAGTCGCGCGCCACAAAATATGCCCGGCGCCGCCCGGAAGACGGCAAGATCGACTGGACCGGGACGGCCAAGCAGGTTCACGATCTGGTGCGTGCGGTCACGCACCCGTACCCCGGGGCCTTCACGTCCGTTCTTGGCGGCGGCAAGACCTATGTGTGGAAGACGCGTCTGCCGCAGCTGGGGGCCCACGATAACTTCCCCGGACAGGTGCGGCAAGAGGAGGGACGGCTCTATGTCGCCTGCGGCGACGACCGCTACGTCGAGATCTTGAACCTCCAGCGGGAAGGAGAGGAGCCCGTCGAGGCGCGGGACTTCCCGTTGAACTTGAGGGACACCCGTTGAGAGTTCTCATCCTCGGAGTCAATGGCTTTATTGGCAACGCGCTGACCGAGCGGATCCTCAACACAACCGACTGGCAGGTCTCCGGGCTCGATATTGCGAGCGACAAGATCTCGCCTTTTCTGAGTCACCCCCGTTTCACGTACCTGGAGGGAGACATCGCGATCAACAAGGAGTGGATCGAATACCAGGTCAAGAAGTGCGACGTCGTGCTTCCGCTGGTGGCGATCGCGACCCCGACCGCGTACGTGAAGCAGCCGCTCGCGGTCTTCCAGCTGGACTTCGAGGAGAACCTGCGGATCATCAAGCAGGCGGTTCGTTATGGCAAACGCGTCGTGTTCCCCTCGACTTCGGAAGTCTATGGGATGTGCGCGGATCCGGAGTTCGACGAGGAGAGCTCGCCACTGATCTACGGGCCGATCCACAAGCAGCGTTGGATCTACTCCTGCTCGAAACAGCTTCTGGATCGCGTCATCTGGGCGTATGGCGAGGCCGAGGGATTGAAGTTCACGCTCTTTCGCCCCTTCAACTGGATGGGTCCGCACCTGGATGACGTGGATTCCCCCAAGGAGGGGTCGAGCCGGGTCCTGACGCAGTTTCTCCACAACATCCTCTACGGACAGCCGATCCAGCTGGTGGACGGCGGCACACAGAGGCGCACGTTCACCTACATCTCCGACGGGATCGACTGTCTCATGAAGATTCTGGAGAACCCCGGGGCGGCCGCCGACGGAGGCATCTTCAACATCGGCAATCCCGCCAATGATCTCTCGGTCCGGGAGTTGGCGGAGAGACTCGTCGCAGCGGTCGCCGCGCACCCGGCCTTTGGCGAGAAGGCGCGCCGGACAGAGATTCTCAACGTCTCCGCCAGGGACTATTACGGTGACGGCTACCAGGACATTCTGACGCGCGTCCCGTCGATCCGGCGGGCGCGGCGGCTGCTCGGATGGGAGCCGAAGGTGGGATTGGACGAAGCCATCCGCAAAACCGTTGACTTCTATCTGACCAAACGACAAACGGGGCCCTAGGAACAATCGGTGATTGGTGATTTGTGATTGGTGATCAGGGCGGGACAGCCTTGCCTCGCGACAATCACAAATCACAAATCACGAATCACAAATCGCTTCGGCGTGTCGCCCTCAAGGTCGACTGTGACACCCGTGTCGGCACGCGCGAGGGCGTTCCGCGGCTTCTCGATCTTTTCGCGAAGACGGGGATCCGCGCCACTTTCTTTTTTTCCTTCGGCCCGGATCGCTCGGGTGTCGCCGTCCGGCGCGTCTTGACGAGGCCCGGATTCGCCCGGAAGATGCTCCGGAGCCGCGCCGTTTCGCTTTACGGCTTCCCGACCATCCTCTATGGAACGCTTCTTCCGGCGCCCCTGATCGGAGAGCGCTGCGCGCAAGAGATCCGCTCGGTCCGAGAGGCGGGGCACGAGACCGGTGTTCATGCCTGGGATCACGTGGGCTGGCACGATGGGCTGGACGGCTGGACGTCCAGGAGGATCCGCGAGGAGTCCGGCCGCGCCCACGAGGAATACCGCCGGATCCTGGGCTCGCCGGCGCGCGCCGCTGCGGCTCCCGGCTGGACCGTGAGCGCCCGGTCGCTCGAGGTCGAGGAAGAGCGCGAACTGCTTTACACTTCCAATTCTCGCGGAGGAACACCGTTCTTCCCGGAGTTGGACCGCCGTGTCTTCCGGACTCTGGAGATTCCGTCGACGCTTCCCACCCTCGATGAGACGCTCGCCTGGCCGGAGCTCTCGACGGACGAGGATCAGCGGAGGTTCTTTCGGGCGGCCGTTGGCGCCACGGAAGTTCACACGATCCATGCGGAGGTGGAAGGGCGGTCGAAGCTGGCTTTGTTCTCCCGCATCCTCCAGGAGTGGTCGGCCGCGGGTGTGACCTTCCTGCGTCTCGAAGAGCTGGCCCGCGAGGCCTTAGAGCTCAAGGAGAAAATTCCTGTCCGCACGCTTGTGCGGACCTGTCTGCCAGGCCGCGGCGGGACCGTCGCGACCGGCTGGCCGGGGCAAACCGGCCCGTGAACGTCTCCTCGGGTCGGCGGGAACTGCTGCTCGCCGCGGGAGGGTTCGCTCTGGCGCTCGCCCTTCGGACGGTCTTTTTTCTCTCGTCGCGCGAGACCTGGGATTTTCAGTCGTGGGAGATCGCCGCTTCCATCGTCGAGAAAGGCGGAGTCGTCTATCAGGAGACGACCCGTTATGCCTATTCGCCGGTCTGGGCCTACGTTCTGGCGTTTCTGCGGTTCGCGACGAAACCCCTGGGGTTGACCCTCTCACAGGCCGTCTCGCTTCTGCTGCTCGCCGGAGATGGCGCGACGGCGCTGCTGCTCTTTCGCATCGCGAAGCAGCGCGGACAGGCGTCTTCACGGGCTCTCGGAACCGCCCTGCTTTTCTTTCTCAATCCCGTCTCCGTCCTGGTTTCGAGTTCCCTCGGGATGTTCGACAACCTTTCGATCTTCTTTCTGCTGATCGCGGTCTTTCTGTCGGCGCAGAGGCCGGTGCCCAAGAAGGCCTTTCTGGCCTCGATGAGCGCCTCGCTTCTGGTCAAGCACATCACCTGGTTCCACCCGCTTCTGCTCGCCCGCCGCAAGGAGGAGCCCAGGGTCGGGCTGCCCGCGGTTTTTTTCCCTTACGCGGTCTTCGTGGCTTCTTTTCTCCCGTTCTGGCGCTCCTGGCGCGGGATCCGGGAGTACGTCTTTTGGTATCGGGGCCTGGAGGAGCCCTACGGGACAGAGTTCCTTTATTCTGTGCCGGGAGTGCCGTCCTGGGCGCCGAAGGCGCTCCTGCTCTTGGCCGCTCTATCGGCCGCCTACGTGCTGCGGAGAGCCGAGTTCGGCCGGGCCTGTCTCCTGCTTTTCCTGGTCGTTCTCATCTTTGCCCCCGGGATCGTGCAGTACTACTTCGTCTGGCCGATCGCTCTGGGTGCCCTTTATCCGAGCGCGGGCTACGCCGTGTACACCGCGATGGTCGGCGCCTTTCTCATCCACTCGCCCGATCTGCTGGCGCAGGAGATTGCGCATTTGCCCGGCTGGTCGGGTCCCTGGTGGGCCCTGGTCTTCTGGCTGCTGTGGGAGATCCGGCGTCAGTCGAGGCTCGAGGGTCGAGAGTTAAGAGTTCGGACCTAGGGGTGCCGCGGGGTGGGTTCCCGGACGTCGGCGCCGGGGCTCCTTGCCCCGAGTGCCGCGAGCAAAAGAGCCGCGAAGGCGGCCGCCTGCAAGGCAACGCCCCGGCAGAGAGGCATGCGGTCGTATTGGAATGTCACCCGGTGCTGCCCGGGCCCCACCGCGACGGCCAGATCCCGCGCGTTGGCGACCAGAACGGGAGCTTCCCGCCCGTCGAGGTGCGCCCTCCAGGCCCGGAAATAGGTACGCGAGAAGATCAGGTGGCCCGCGGCCGCGGCCTCCACGCGGGCCGAGGCTCGGTCCGGCCCGAGCTCCTCCACGGAGACTCTGGCGGGAGCGACGCCGCCGGAAGCATTGCGGTTCTCCCGGCCCGGGAGCACCACGTCGGTCTCGGGTCGGAAGTCTTCCGATCGGATGAGCTCGAGCGCGCCCGAGAGGGAGGTGCGCCGGTGCTCGCGGCCCACGAAGCGCAGCTCGGGCACCGGATCGGGGAGCTCCGAGAGAACGAGCCGCCGTCCGGCGATCTCAAGGCCGGTCAAAGATCGCCAGAGCGGACGGGACGGGCCCTCATCGTCCAGCGCCCAGCGCGCGCCGTAGGCTCGCAGCAGACGGCTCTTCTGGAGGGGGGAGGAGGCCGCGAGGGTCTCGCCCGCCAGACGGTTGTAGTAGCCGTAGGAACCGTCCGGATCCGCGTCGAACAGGTAGCGTACGCCAAAGGGCGCGCCGGTTGAGGGGATGAGCTCCTCGATCTGGACGCGGGCGAGGTCGGCGACCAGAGGCCGCATTTTCGGGTGCGCGGTGCCGGTCAGAAGGACGTTGAACTCCGGAAGGCTCGGAGACACATAGACGAGGCCGGAACCCCGCAACTTGGAGAGCACCTCCGGAAGCCGTTCGAGATCCTTCTCGGCGGCCGAGACAAACAGTGGCAGTCCCCACGGGAGCGCGAGCGCCAGGATCGCGAGGCCGAGCAGATGGCTCTGGCCGCGCAGAGGGGCCCGGGCAAAGAGAAAGACGCCCAACGCCGCTACGGCCGCGAGCCCGAAGAGCGCGTCCCCGCGGAAGCTCTCCCGGATCGCCGGCAGCAGCGCGGCCGGAGCAACCGCGAGCCCGCTGAGGAGCGGCTCAACCGTGCGGTCGAGAAAACCTCCCGGGTGGGAGAGGGCAAGGGCCGCCGCATACAGGCCCACCGCCGCAAATAACAGGATTGCCTCCCGCCGCCCGCAGCGCCGCTTCGAGAGCCGCTCCGCGGCGAGCCCAGCCAGCAGCGCGACGCACAGAGTCGTCACGAGATAGAACTTGATCGGATACCGCAGGCGCCGCAGCGGCGGCAGCAGAAAGAGAAGGCGATAGAGCGGAAGCGAGGATCCAAGCGAGAAGAGCAGCGAGAGAAACGCGCCTGCCGCCAGCCACGCGCTTGCCCGATCCCAGAAATCCTTCCGCATGCCTGCGGCAAGAATCGCAAGCAGAGAGATCACCCCGAAGGTCACGCACCAGATGTAGATAGTGTCCCCCGCGTGAAGCCCGTACTGCCAGTGAGCCCCCGCCGCGAGCGCCCCGGGGTCGCCGTTGAAGCGGGGGAAGAACCACTCGAGGACGCGCCAGGGCGCAAACGGCGAGGCGGCGAAGGCCCTTTCGGAAAAGAGATGCTGTCCCCGATAGCTCAAGGGAAACACCGCGCCGAGCGGGAGCAGGAGCGGCGCCGCGAGGGCGACCGCCAGGATGCCCGCTCCGATGCCGCCGGCCAGCAGGTTTCGCGCGCGGGGGCCTGCCCCCTCTCGCCGGACGAACACTTCCGAGATTGCGAGAAATGCGGCCCAGAAGACGGTCAGGAGCGAGAGGGCCGGCTCTCCGGCCAGAAGTTGCAATCCAAACGCGAGCGAGGCAGCCGCCCCGGCGCGCAAAGCCCGCCGGCGTGACCGGGCGCGCACGAGGTCGAGGCTCGCCGCTGCGCACCACGGCAGCCACGCGGCGGCGGCGCCCGAGTTTAAGAACGCCGACGTGTAGCTGATCATCATTCCGGAAAACGCGAAGACGACCCCGGAGAGAAACGCGGGGCCGTCGGAGAGGCCGAGCCGCCGAGCCAGGGCACGCGCCCCCCAGAGGGCCCAGAGCAGGTGAAGCAGGTAATGCAGGTTGAACGCGGAGGCGGCGGGCAAAAGCTTCTCGAGCAGAAGCGTGGGATAGAGCAAGGCGGCGTTGGGGTTGGCCAGAAGCGGCTGCCCTCCCGATGCCGATCCGTTGACAAAGGGCACCCGCCCGGACCGCAGCGACTCCATCGCGGCACGCCTCCACGGCCAGTGCGTGATCTGGGCGTCGCGAAACACGAGACGTCGCGTTCCGAGGATCTCGGGCAGAAGCGGAAGGCAAAAGAGAACGACCGCGGCGAGTCCGGGGAGAAGGGCTCGGACCCGTCGGGACATGTCCCGATTCTAGCGGCACGAGCCGGTCGTCTAGAATCCCGTTATGTCCTTGCCCGCGTCCCGGCAATCCGAGCGCCGGGCGGGTTTCCTCGTATTGGGCGCATTCGGTTTTCTGACGATCTTCTTCACCGGTCTGTTTCCCCCGTTTTCCAGTCCCAACGAGCTCTCTCGGCTGGAGATGGTCTTTGCGGTCGTGGAGAACGGCACGTTCCAGATCGATCAGGCGATCGGTGTGCTCGGGCAACAGGAAGACACGGCCTTTTCGGGAGGACATCTCTACTCCAATAAGGCGCCCGGTCTCTCCCTCGCGGCGATTCCCGTTTACCGGTTCCTGCGGCTCTTTCTTCCGCGGCCCCGCGCGGCCTCCGACGCCATCTTCGTCTGCCTGCGGATTCTCGTCGTCTCCTCCCTCTGCACGCTCGCGCTGACGCGGTTCCACGCCCGGCTCTCCGCGCGGCACGGGCCGGTTGCGTTGCTTGTGACTTCGGCCGTGGGTTTCGGGACCCCCTATCTCTTTTACGCCCGCTCCTTTCTGAGCCATGCCTGGACCGCGGCGCTCCTGTATCTGGCGTGGGATCTGTGGAAACGCGGCGAGGATTTGGCGCCCCGGCGGCGTGTCGGTGGTTGGTTTGTCGGGGCGGGATTGCTGGCGGGCTGGGCGGCGATTTCCGAGTATCCGGTGGCCCTCGTCTTGCCGCTTTTTGCCGTCCGCGCCTTGCGCGGGAGGATCCTGAGCAGGGCCGCCTTCCTTGGCCTGGGCGCGGCCGTGCCGATCGCGCTGCTCGCGGCCTACGACGCGATCTGTTTCGGGTCGCCGTTCGTGCTCTCCTCCGCGCGGGAGGCGCTGCCGCGGTATGCGGAGCTCTCGGAGCGAGGTCTCTTCGGCTTTGGGGCGGCGAGCACGCAGGTCGGGATGGGCTATCTCGTGCATCCCGCCCGGGGAATCCTGCTCTTTTCGCCATTCTTTCTCTGGACGTTTGCCGGTTTCTGGCGATGGTGGAGAAAGCGCGAGGACCGCGCGGACTGTCTCTTCTTTTCCGTCGCGACGGCGCTTTTCTTTTTCGTCATGGCCGGCTATCCCAATTGGCACGGCGGCTGGTCGCTCGGAAGCCGTTACCTCATGCCGGTTCTCTTCCTGGCGGTCTTTGCGATTGGCCAGGCGCTCGAGTCACCGGTCTCGCGGTCGTTGTTCGCGGCCGCGATGGTTTTCTCGGTCTTGACTCACGCTCTTTTGACCGTGACGTGGCCTTATTTCCCGTTGAATGTCCCGTGGCCGCCGGCGACGGCGTCCCTCTGGTTTCTCAAACGGGGGTGGATCGCTCCGAATCTCTTCGGGGCTGCCGGCGCAGGGGGGCTGGCTTTGCCCGTCGCTATGGCAGCCGTCCTTTTGGCGCTTGCGGCCGCGCTCGCCGTGGCGGGTCTTGCCCGGCGCGGCCGGTGGAGCGCGTGGCTGCTCGGCGCCGGCGCGCTCGCTGTGACGCTTCTGTTTCCGCCGCAGATCTCTTTTGGCGGTCGGCTCTGGCGTGCGGCGGTCTTCGGAAAATACTCCGGGCTCGACCCGAAGCGCGAAGAATTGCGGCGCGTCATGCAGGCGGCGGCGACGCCCTCGGAGGAGCGGCGCGCGGCGGATGCCTGGAGGCTCTTCGGCCCGGAGTAGGTCTGAGGGACTAATCCACGATCTCGAAGACCTTCCAGAGCGCGATCCAGCGCCCGCCGCGGAAAATGGCGCTCTTCGAGTGAAAGCGGAGCCGGAAGTGGGCGAGCGGCTCAACGTCGTACTCGGGTATGTGCACGGCCGCTCCATCGAAGTCGTAGAGCCTCGCCTGGAGTATCCGGAAGTAGGCCGGCGTGGCCGCGGGCCCCTGCGGTGTTTGGCGCACGTAGGGAGGACGCCCGAGGTAGGTGGCGTAGTCGTTCAACCGCGGCACCAGATCCGTCGCGAGCACCCAGCGGGCGCTCCGCCGACGGGCGATCGAGAGGGCCTCCTCCTCCGACTCGGCGAGAAAGAAACGGAGGGAGTCCGTAAAGCCGTAGCCGAAGTTGTTGGCGACGACGGGGAGCCCTGCCTCGTAGAGGATCAGATGGCCGAGCGACCAGGGGGCAAGGACCGATGAGGCACGGGTCAGATCCGGCGGGCCAGGCCGCGCAGCGAGGAGCCGCGGGTCGTAGGGATCGACGTCGTGCGGAAGCTTGCGGCGCATCCAATCGAGCGTGGCGTAAAGGTCTGAGGCAGGCGCGCGGATCGTGCGAACCTCCTCGGGTGTGCTCCAGGCGAAAGGGGACAGAAGGACAAGGCCCAATCCCGCCGCCGCGAGTCTCCGGCGTCTGGTGTCGGTGGCAATCCGCTCCGCGAAGAGCC
>JBOGJN010000412.1:0-1205 GCA_050745445.1 Thermoanaerobaculia bacterium | reverse complement strand
GAGGCCGCGCGCTCAGAAGGCGAAGCGCAGGGCGAAGCGCCGCAAGCCGGTCATGCGCCACTCCCGCGAGGGGTGAGAGAGCGAACGAGTTCGTATTCTCGGCCCCCTACAGATGATGTACCATCCTCAACGAGAGGTAACGAGACCGTGACGGCGATCAAGATTAGACCGGATGGGTCAGTGAAACTGCCGAAGAAGGTTCTCCGCCGGCTACCCGAGCAGAGCGAGCTGGCCGTCTGGGCTGAGGGAGACACGATCATCCTCAAACGCGTGGCGCCCGCCACCTTGACGAGGATCGCAGAGCGTCGCCCAGGTAAGGGGCCAGCCCTGAAGGAGATCGCGGCTGAAGTGAACCGCATGCGGCGAGAGAAACGCCGCTTGCGTGGCTAGACTCAGGCTCATCTCGACTCCAACGTCTGGATCTCTGGAGTCCTCTGGACCGGACTTCCCCATCGAATCGTTCGCCTGATCGAACGGGACGAGGCTCAGGCCTTCGCCAGCACTCCGATGCTCGACGAGCTGCGCGAAGCGCTTGCCCGGCCGAAGTTCGCCGCTCGATTCGACCAGCTGGCCAGTTCGCCCTCGGAAGTCATGGCGGCAGTGGCAGGCCTCGTCACGCTTGTGGCGGAGAGTCGAATTGAGCCCGTCATTCGGAGAGATCCTGACGACGACAAGGTGCTGGCATGCGCCGTGTCGGCGGATGCCGATTTCGTGATCTCCGGTGACCGACATCTCTTGGAGCTTCTGAGCTACCGAGGAATCCGCGTCGTTACGCCGGCACTGTTCTGGCGCGAGAAGAGCGACTCGGTCCGCCACTAAGCGCCGCGTCCTCGAAGAGCCACCCGGAAGCCGGGCGGGCTTTCGGCCGCGGGCGGTCGCCGCGCGACCAGCGGCCGAGAGAGTTCAAAACCGGAGGCCAAGCCCGACTCGCACGACGCGGAGCAGCCGGTGCAAGCCGGTCATGCGCCACTCCCGCGAGGGATAGAGCTAGGTTCGGGGCTCTTGGAAGTAGCCGTGAAGATTCCGTAGAGCCTGCCGGTCGATCTGCCGGCGGCGGAGTGAGTCGCGCCTGAGGCGCTTCGAAAAGAGGAAGCCCGCTCGGGTCGGCCGGAATGGGCGAGATCCCAATGATGTGGACTACAATAGCTATGCCTATCGACATGAGGAAAAACGCATGAAAACGGTGCAGATGACGTTGGACGAGG
>JBOGJN010000411.1:0-2889 GCA_050745445.1 Thermoanaerobaculia bacterium | reverse complement strand
GGATCGGTCCCCGCGGCTCTCGGTGAGCCGTCGAGCGACTCCGACGAGAAAACCAAGCCGGTTCTGGAGATCTTGCAGCTTCGCACGCGGGACCAACCAATCCCAATCAAGCTCGGGGTACTCCGAGAGGACCCACGGCAACGCCTGAACGACGCGCGCATCGAGGTCATCTTGCGAAAGCGCTTTGAGAACCACGAGGGCCGGATTCGCGCGCTGGCCCGGCCGAAAGTGGCGATAGCCCGGATACCCGAGTGCGGCCAGTTGGCGGACAAGCTTCTCCCGGTCGCCACCGTGCTTCGCGTGCTCGCCCTCGAGGGGAAGGACGGTCGGGGGAAGTCGGTACAGTTTCGCTGCGACACGTGCCACCCGCGCCGTCACCGAACGGCCGCCACGCTCCATCAGAGAGAGATAGGGCTGTGAGACGCCGAGGCGCGCGGCCGCCTCGACCTGCGTCAGGTTCGCGTTCACTCTGCCGTGTTTCAGTTCACGAGACGTCAAGGTCTCCTCCTGCTGGAGTATTACATATATTGTAATATTCTGCAACGTCCCGGTCGAGTTGCAAATCGCCTAGCTGCTCTCCATTAGCGCTTCTGCCGGACAAGCTCTTCAAATGTAAGTGCCCGGACCTCGAGTTCTGTGGCCGCCCTCTTCAGCGGCATGACTGCGGAGGAGGGGACAAGAGGTCCCGTCCCACGGCTGTTATTCCGTAATCGCGGGTAACCTTTCCCGCTTCCCGGCGTCCGATTAGCAGCGACTGTTTTCGGCGTTCGCCATGGCGGGAGGCAACATGCGGCACAATCGGCGGTTCCTCGGTTTCATTGTCGCTGTTCTCATGCTCGGTCGGCCGGCGATGGGCTTGTCGGCAGCCGAACCAGGCTCGGCGAAGGAGCTCGGCGGCCTGTGGCAGGCCAAGCTGCGCTTCGGGCCCGACCTTCGCGGACCGTTGATCGTTCGTCGCGACGCCAATGGCTGGAGCGCGGACTTCGCCGGCCGCATCATCCCCGGGCGCGAAGAGCGCGGCGTGATCTCCTTCGAGTTGCCGGACGGAGAGGGATCGTTCCGCGGCCGCTTCGACGAGAGCGACATCGCCGGCCACTGGACCCAGTCGCGCACCACGTTCAACGGCGGGGCTTGTGCCACACCGGTGCGCCTCACTCCGGAAGTGGCGGGACACTGGCGCGGAGAAGTGCAGCCCTTCGACGACTTCTTCACGGTCTATCTGATGCTGCAGCGGAGAGATGACGGCTCGTACAACGTGTTCCTGCGCAATCCCGAGCGCAACTTCGCCATCACCTGGAATCTTACGCGCCTCACGCGCGACGGTCGCGTGGTCAAGCTCCTCGCCAAGCACGGCGACGATCCCGAGAACGTCTTCGCCGCGGGAACCTACGACGAGGAGCGGGACATCCTGACGATCACCTTGCGCGGCGGGACGTACGACTTCGAGCGTGGGAACGAGCGGAGCAACTTCTATCCGCGACCGAAGACAGCGGAGCGGTACGTCTATCGCCCGCCGCTCGCGCGCAACGACGGTTGGCCGACCGGCACGCTCGAAGAGGTGGACATCGATCGCGCCGGCATTGAGAAGTTCATCCAATGGCTGATCGACATGCCGATCGACTCCATGCAGGCGTCCGAAGTGCACGCCGTGCTGATCGCGCGTCACGGGAAGCTCGTCCTCGAGGAGTACTTCCACGGCGAGCATCGCGACAAGCTGCATGACACGCGCTCGGCAGCAAAGAGTCTTACCGCCACACTCGTAGGCGCAGCGATCGAGGCTGGCGGGCCGTTCGACACTTCGACGCCCGTCTACAAGATCATGAACGGCGGGGCCTTCCCTCCGAATCTCGAAGCGCGCAAGAAGGCCATGACGGTCGAGCATCTCCTCACGATGTCCTCCGGCTTCTACTGCGATGACACCGATCCCAAAGCGCCGGGCAACGAGGATCTGATGACGGACACGATCGAAACGGATTGGTACCGCTACACGCTGAATCTGCCGATGTCCGACGCGCCGGGCGTGAAACCGATCTACTGCAGCGTCAATTCCAATCTCCTCGGCGGCGTTCTTCGTCGCGCGACCGGCGAGCCACTGACCGATCTGTTCGATCGCCTCATCGCCCGACCCATGCAATTCGGGCGCTACGCCATGTTCCTCTCGCCCACGGGCGACCCGTACATGGGCGGCGGCGTGCACATCATGCCGCGCGACTTCATGAAGCTCGGCCAATTGATGCTCGACGGCGGCACTTGGCACGGCCGGAGGATCCTCAGCCGCGATTGGACCAAGCGCGCGTCGTCGCCGTTGAACGAATTGCGCCACCTGCGATACGGATATCTCTGGTGGGTCGTCGACTTCCCGTACAAGGATCGTAAGGTCCGCGCGTACTTCGCCGGTGGCAACGGCGGGCAAGCGGTGATCGTCATCCCCGAGCTCGATATGGTCGTGACGTTCTACGGCGGCAACTACGGCGATCAGGCGACGCACAAGACGGTTCGGGTGTTCGCCCCGAATTACGTTCTCCCGGCCGTGGACCCGGGCCGCTGAGCCGATCGCGGCTCACCCGGTCCCGGAGCCCCCACGCGCTACTCGGCGTGGTGGGATTCGCCCAGCTACTCCGCTAGCGTCGGGCGGTGACCCCGAGCGCTCCAGCCCTGCCGCCTTAGCCTGGATCAGGTTTCGAGACGTAGAATGCGCAGTGAGACTTCCCGCCCAATCGAATTCATTGTAGAAAGAGACATGAACGCTTATCGGGAACGGATCCTTTCCTTGTTGGGCGAAGACTCCCCGTACGAGGTGCTCGAGAGGACGCCGGCGCGGGTCGCGTCGCTCGTGGACAAACTCGGCGAGAAGGGCCTGAATCGAAGCTTCGACACGGGCAAGTGGAC
>JBOGJN010000410.1:0-2176 GCA_050745445.1 Thermoanaerobaculia bacterium | reverse complement strand
GCTCTTCCAGCAGGCCGATGAGGCACGCGCCCTCGCCGGCCGCGCGCGGCAGAACGCCGAGCGGGCTCGCGCCGCGGAACTGGCGCCTGGCCTCTACGACTTTGGCCGGGCGCAGGAGAAGGAAGGGCAGCGGCTGCTCGCCCAGCGAGACTACGCGGCCGCCCGCCAGGCCTTCGAGACCGGGGCCGGGGCCTTCGAACGGGCGGAAACCTCGAGCCGCAAGCAGTTGGAGAGGCGCCCGAGCCCGGCGGAACGAGTCGCCGTTCTGCCAGAGCTCACCACTCGCCCCGAGCCGACCGCGCGCGTTGTCTCGATCCCCTCCGCCCCGGCCGAGCCGATCAGGGTCCCGACCTCGCCGCCGGCGGAGGCCGCACACGCGGCGCCTTCCGACCAGGAGAGGATCCGCGATGTTCTTCGGAAATACGAACACGCCCAGAACACGCTGGACGTCAACCTTTACGCACGGGTCTATCCAGCGCTCACCGGAGACGCGCGGCGCAGTGTCGAGAAGAACTGGCAGGGACTCAAGTCCCAGCAGCTCGAGCTCGAGATCCGGCAGATCGAACTGAACAACTCCCACGCCATGGTTCGCGCGTACCAGCGGCTGGTCGCGATCCCCCACGTGGGAAGCGAGCAGCGCGACGAGCGAGAGCGCGTTTTTACCCTGGAGAAGCGGGGAGACTCCTGGGTGATTGTGAGCCTGCGTTAGAAGCTGTAATCCACGGCAACGAGCGGGCCAATGCTGGTCTGCAGGCCTTGTCTGTTTAGGGAGAAGAGGACGTTGCCCGTGACGAGCAGATTCGCAAAGGGGTTGACCTTCAAGCCAAACGATCCGAGCAGCGTATTGGAGTCTCCCTGCGTTGTAGTCAGTCGAGGATAGACCGCAGTCACTGTCTGCGGGGGCTGCTGTCCTCCCGCTCCATTGGAATTCCCCGTCATGGCGGTGAAGGTCTGGTCTTGGACGCTGACGATCTGTGTCTGAAGGAAGGTTCGGCCGAGAACGTCCAGGGCGACCGTGACCCGCGGGTGGACCGCCCAGTCGAAGCCCACCGTGTAGTCGATTTGATTGGGGATGGTCAGCGGGGGCAGCGGTGTTCCGCCGTTCGGCGGGTTCTTTTCCTCGGGCGTCCGGTCGTCGGGCGGGCTGGTCGACCAGGTGTAGCCCCCGACGATATGGGGTGAAAAACCGCCCAGATGAAGGGACCCGATCAGGGAGCCCCTGACCTGTGTGGCTCCCGTGCCGAGAAGGTCGCGCTCGTCTCCGGTCGGCAGCCGGACATCCGCGGCCAGCGCCAGACCGCCCGCCGCCCCTCCAGCCAGCCGGAACTTCCCGCGCAGAAGGATGTCGCCCACGCCGCTGGCGCTTCCGCTGTCCTGGAAGGTGGCGGTCGACCCCCCGCCGGGGAACCGGTGGATTGCCAGACCGTTCGAACCGGGGGCTGGGGGACAAATCCCTGTCGGGCACGGCCCCGTGGCCAGCCGCTGGATCGTATCCTCCGTACTGGCGGACAGGTCCACATGGACGATCGGAAACGCCGCTCCGATGTCAAATCGGTCCGAGACGCCGTAGGTCATCACGAACGCCATGATGTCCGTCTTGAGCTCCAAGAAGAGATTCGCGGTGATGACGTCCCCCGCCACATAACTGGGCACGGGCCTGTGGGTGAAGACGAGCTTCAAGTCCCCATCGCTCAGAGACATATCGTTGATCCGGGTGAAATCGAAGTGGCTGTAGCTGAGTCCGAGATTGGACTTCCCCTTTCCGATCGTGTCGGCGCGGTCCGAGTAGATCGGGCCGAAGCTCTCTGTCGCGCGCGTGAAGACGCCGAGCGCCGGGTCGAACCGATAGGTAAAGCCTCCCGCCGAAGAGGCCAACGGAAAAGAGGAGAGCTGATTGGCAAGCTCCTGGTTGAACTGCCGCACGGCAATGAATTGCGGCGAGTCGAGGCTGTTGAAATGGGCAACGTGACTCACCAGCGATCCGACTGGCGGCGGCGGCGCCAGCGTGACGCCCTCCTGCAGAAAATTCGTCAGGAGGTCACGCAGACCGCTCTGCGCCGACAGCCCGGCGGGCGCAAAGACCGTGAGGGCGGCAGCCAGCAGGGCAAAACGGCGAGAGGACATGCACTCCTCCTATTCCTGACGCTGAGTGGATTTGCCGGCAAGAGTATGGGTA
>JBOGJN010000409.1:0-21583 GCA_050745445.1 Thermoanaerobaculia bacterium | reverse complement strand
GCCCTGCCGCGCGACGACGCCCACTTTCTGCAAACGACGATTGCCGAGCACACGCCGGATGGTCCGAGAATCAGCGATGAGGCCTTGGACACCACGCTGATCAAGCCGCGGCCCCGCAAATATTGATGGACGAGAAACGGGAATCGGGAAACGGGAAACGAGAAGAAGCCTCACGGCGTCGTTTTCCGTTTTCCGTTTCACGTTTTACGCTTTACGATTAGGTCGCAGTGCCGGCAAATATTGAGCTCCACGTTAAGCGCCAGGACTCGCCCGGCTCGAAGTCCTACTGGGAGGAGTATTCCGTCCCGTACGAGCCACGGCAGAACGTGATTTCCGTCCTGATGGAGATCGCCAAGGACCCCCGGACGAAGCAGGGAAAGAGGACGTCTCCCGTGATCTACGACCGCGCCTGTCTCGAGGAGGTCTGCGGCTCTTGCGCGATGCGGATCAACGGCGTCTCGCGCATGGCCTGCACCGCCTTGATCGATTCGCTCGCGCAGCCGATCAAGCTCGAGCCGATGGCGAAGTTCCCCGTGCTTCGCGACCTCGCGGTGGATCGGCAATCGATGTTCGAGAGCTTAAAGCGAGTCCGGGCCTGGATCCCGATCGACGGGACGTACGATTTGGGCCCCGGGCCCCGGATGGCGGAGGCGGAGAGGGAACAGGCCTACGAGCTCGCCAAATGCATCACGTGCGGCAATTGCCTGGATGTGTGCCCGCAGATCAATGGCCGATCGAACTTCATCGGCGCGGCCGCGATTTCCCAGGCCCGTCTCTTCAACACGCATCCGACCGGCCGGATGAACGCCCACGAGAGGCTCTCGGCGCTGGCGGCGGAGGGCGGGATCGACGACTGCGGCAACGCGCAAAACTGCGTGCGCGCCTGTCCCAAGTCGATTCCGCTCACGACCTCGATCGCCGAGATGTACCGGGCAACGACGCTCTACGGACTCAAGAAACTCTTCGGTACCTGAGTGCGGCGTGAAACGTGAAACGTGAAACGTAAAAGGAAAAACCAAAAACGTAAAACGTAAAACGTAAAACGTAAAACGTAAAACGTAAGAGGCAAGAGGGAGACGTGCTTCGTTTGACGCTTTACGTTTAACGTTTTACGGCCCCCGCCCCGATATAATCCGCGCGCTCTAACGCCATGAAGGTCCACGAATATCAGGCCAAATCCCTGCTCGGGCGCTATGGAGTGGCCCTGCCGCGGGGCGAGGCAGCCGAGAGCGGCGAGGAGGCCCGCCGGATCGCGGAGCGTCTGGGCGGGCGCGTCGTGGTGAAGGCGCAGATTCACGCTGGCGGCCGGGGTAAGGGAGGCGGTGTGATGGTCGCTTCCGGAGCGCGCGAGGCCGAGGCGGTGGCCCGTAAGATGATCGGCTCAACGCTGGTGACTCCACAGACCGGCCCCGCCGGACGCGTCGTGCGGAAGGTTCTCATCGAAGAGGCGCTCGAAATCGCTGGCGAGCTCTATCTGGGTGTCGCGCTCGATCGGGCCCAGGGGTTGCCGGTTCTGATGGCTTCCCGCTCGGGCGGGATGGAGATCGAGGAGGTTGCCGGCAAGGATCCGAGCGCCATCGTGCGGGAGGCAGTGGATCCCGGACTCGGTCTCTTCCCATTTCAAGCCAGGAAGCTCGCCTTCGCTTTGGACCTGAACGGCGAGGGTGTGCCGAAGGGTGTCTTTTTCATGCAGGCGCTGTTTCGCGCCTATGTCGAGACCGACGCCACGCTGGCGGAGATCAATCCGCTCTGTATGACCCCTTCGGGCCAGTTGCTCGCGCTCGACGCCAAGATGAGCTTCGACGACAACGCGCTCTACCGGCATCCCGATATCCAGGCCATGCGCGACCTGGCCGAGGAGGATCCACTCGAGGTCGAGGCCTCGAAGTTCGGCCTGAACTACATCAAGCTGGACGGCACGGTGGGCTGCATGGTCAATGGGGCCGGGCTGGCGATGGCCACGATGGACCTGGTCAAGCTGGCCGGCGGGCAGCCCGCGAACTTCCTGGACGTCGGGGGCGGGGCAAATGAGGAGCAGGTCCAGAACGCCTTCCGCATCCTCCTCCTGGACAAGAACGTCCGGGCCGTTCTCATCAACATCTTCGGAGGCATCATGCGCTGCGACGTCATCGCCAACGGTGTGGTGGCGGCCGTGCGTCAGATGGGTCTGTCCGTCCCGGTCGTCGTCCGTCTGGAAGGGACCAACGTGGACCGGGGCAAGGAGATCCTGCGTAGCTCGGGTCTCCGGATCACGCCGGCCGACGACCTCGCGGATGCCGCGAAGAAGGCCGTGGAGGCCGCCCGATGAACAGGCTTTCGTCTTTCGTTTCCCGTTTCCCGTTTTCCGTTTCCCGCCCATGAGCATCTGGGTCGGAAGCGAGACGCGGCTACTGGTGCAGGGCCTGACGGGTCGCGAGGGCACTTTTCATGCGCTGGCCTGCCGGGAGTACGGCACACAGGTGGTGGCCGGAGTCACGCCGGGCAAGGGCGGGAGGACGCACGAGGGGATTCCGGTCTTTGACACCGTCGCCGCGGCGGTGCGCGCGACCGGAGCCAACGCCTCCATGATTTTTGTGCCACCCGCCTCCGCTGCGGACGCGATCGTGGAGGCCGCCGACGCGGGTGTCCCTCTCATCGCGGGGATCACGGAGGGAATCCCGATCAACGACATGATCCGCGTCAAGGCCTTTCTCGCCGGCAAGAACGCCGCCGGTTCGCCCGTGCGTCTGATCGGCCCAAACTGCCCCGGCATCATCACGCCGGGGCAGTGCAAGATCGGCATCATGCCGGGCCGGATCCACCGCCCGGGTCCCGTCGGCGTTATCTCCCGCTCGGGCACCCTCACCTACGAGGCCGTGGACCAGCTCACGCGGCTGGAGCTCGGCCAATCCACGGTCATCGGCATCGGCGGGGACCCGGTCAACGGAACGAGCTTCATCGACTGCCTGAAGGCCTTCCGGCAGGACACGGGAACGAAGGCGGTCGTGCTGATCGGGGAGATCGGCGGGATGGCCGAGGAAGAGGCCGCCTGTTTCGTGGCGGGCGGCTTTCCGAAACCGGTCGTCGCGTTCATCGCCGGGCAGACCGCGCCGCCGGGCCGCCGGATGGGTCACGCCGGCGCAATCATTGACGGCGGTCGGGGGACGGCCGCCGAGAAGATGCGGGCACTGGAGGCCGCGGGGATCGCGGTCGTCCGCTCTCCGGCCGACGTGGGAAGCCGGATGAAGCAGATTCTCAAGGAGGGGCAGGCGTGATCGAGCGCACTCTGGCGATTCTCAAACCCGACGCAGTCAAGGCCGGACGGACCGGCGCCATCCTGGCTCATCTCGAGAAGGAGGGATTTCGGCTGGTGGGCGTCAAGAGGGTGCGGCTCTCCACCGGTCAGGCCCAGGCCTTCTACGCCGTGCACCGGGAGCGCCCGTTCTATGAGCCGCTCGTCCGTTTTATGACGGAAGGCCCTGTCGTTGTCGCCGCGCTCGAGCGTGAGGGGGCTGTCTCCCACCTGCGCAAGACCATGGGCGCGACCGACTCCCGCAAGGCCGAGACCGGGACCCTGCGCAACCTCTATGGGACCGACATCGAAAGAAACGCCATCCACGGAAGCGACTCTCCGGAGACGGCGGCCCGGGAGCTCGCCTTCTTTTTTTCCGAGGTGGAGTTGGCTTGACGAGCTGTCACTTGTCAGTCGTTAGCTCTCAGCTTCCTGGATCGCCATCCTTCTCTGGCTGAGAGCTGAAAGCTGAGAGCTGAGAGCTTCTCCGCAGCGAGACCAGGATCCGATTCGCCACTCCCCGCAGGATCGCCACTTCACGCACGGAGAGCGGGCGTCCCGCGATCAGCCGTCTCCAATCCCTCAGCGTCCGGTCACGGTGCCCCGTGTCGTAGAAGCCAATGGCGTCCAGGGCCCGGTCCCAGTGCGCCATGGCTCCTTCGACCTCCCGGGCCGGTGCCCAGCCTTCCTCCAGGCCGCGACCGGATCCGGAGGCCATGCGGGTCGCCGCGAGGACAACGGCGACGGCATGGGCAACATTCAGCGTGGGGAAATCGGGATCAGTCGGCAGCCGCAGGAAGACCGACGCGTGCGACATCTCCTCCTCGGTCAGACCGCTCTTCTCGGAGCCGAAGACGAAGGCGACGCGCGCGCCGGGCCCGACGCCCTCCAGAAAGCCGGGCAGGTCCGCGAGATCGAGCGATCGGTGTCGCGACCGGCCGCGCAGGGAAGAGGTCGCCACGACAACTTCGAAGGTGGCGACGGCCTGCGTGACCGTCTGGAAGCGCCGAAGGCCTTCGAGTCGGTCGTCGGCCCCGGACGCCAGGCGGCGCGCCTCCTCGTCGGCGGGAGCTCCCGGCTCGACCACGCGCAGGTCGCAGACACCGAAGTTCTTCGAGGCGCGGGCCACGGCGCCCAGGTTGGCGGAGAGCCTGGGGCGGACGAGGACGACCCCGAGCCGCTGCGAATCCATGGTCGATACGGAATTATCCGGCAGGATGGAACCATTTACTCCTTCGATGAGGCGACCTGTGGCGGGCCTCGCGGTCGCCCTGGCGCTGCTGGCTGCCCGGTCGGGGTCGGGGCAGCAGATTCCCACCTACGAGGAAAGCGTCGGTACCGAGTACGTCCTGTTGCCCGTCCTCGTCTTTGACAAGAAGGGACGCTTTGTCGAGGGGCTCGAGAAGAAGGACTTCCGGGTCCACGTGGAAGGCGCGACGGTGGAGACGGATACTTTTGATCGGGACGCCGGCGCTCCGGTGTCTTTCGCCTTCCTGATCGACTCCTCCGGGAGCATGCAGATCGCGGGCAAGCTGGAGACCGCCAAAAACGCGGTCCGTCATATCCTGAGCAACCGCAGACCCGGCGACGAATTTGCGCTGTTCGCCTTCTCGGAAGGGGAGGTCCGACTCGTGGCCGACTTCTCGACGGATCCCAGGCGGTTGCTGCGCGAGCTCTGGAACCTCCAGGCAAGCGGCCAGACCGCGCTTTTCGACGCCGTGGCGGCCACACCCTCCCGCATGGTGTCCGGCAAGAACGGCAAGAGGGCCATCCTGCTGTTTACGGATGGCGTGGACAACGCAAGCCGGTTGACTTCGAGCGAGATGGTCGGGATTCTGCAGGAGGTTTCGATTCCCGTGTATGCCGTTGGCATGACCAACGCGACGTTTGACCGGTTGACCGAAGAGCAGCGCCGCGAGCTCGCGCTGGATAACCTGAAGCTGCTTTCGGGTGCGAGTGGCGGTCAGATGTATCTTGCGGGCGGAACAGAGGATTTGCGGCCCCTTGCCGTCAAGATAGACTCGGAGGTGAGAAAACAGTATCTTCTCGGTTTTCCGCCCTCTGGCAAAGGCGAGCTAAGATACCGGATCGTGATGGTGTCCGTGACGAAGCGGGGTTCCTGGGTCGTCCGGGCACGCAGGGGCTACCGGGGAACGGCGCCAGTCCCCTCGGGGACGGCCTCCGGGTCCCCGGGGGACTCGGTGGAACGTTAACCTTAGGAGAGGAGGTTTCTTATGGTCAACCGGAGGTGGGGTTCGTGGGCTTCGGGTGCGGCGCTTCTTCTCGGGATCTTCGGTCTCTCGGGCTGCGCGTCCAAGCAGTATGTGAGCGAAGAGGTCTCCAAAAGCGGCGCCGTTACGGAGAAGCGGATCAACGATGTGGAGTCTCAGGTCGAGGCCACCCAGACAAGGGTCAAGCAGCACGACGGCAAGCTGGCCGAGCTCGACAAATCCACACGGGAGGCGCTCGAGCGCGCGCAGGCGGCGGGCAAGCTCGCCGAAGGCAAGTTCGTCTATTCGCTGGTGCTCTCGGATGACGCCGTGAAGTTCCCGGTGGACAAGCATGAGCTGTCCAAGGACGCGGAAGAAAGGCTGACGGAGTTCGCGCAGAGACTGAAGACCGAGAACAAGAACGTGTACCTGGAGATTCAGGGCCACACCGACTCGACAGGTCCGGAAGAGTACAACTACAGGCTCGGCGAGGCGCGGGCCGACGCGGTTCGCCGGTTCCTGAACAAACAGGGGATCGCCTTAAACCGCATGTCCACGATCTCCTACGGCAAAGACGAGCCGGTCGACTCGAACAAGACCAAACAGGGGCGGGCAAAAAACCGCCGGGTCGTCGTCGTCGTGCTTGCGTAGGAGAAGTTCAGAGTCCAGAGTCTAGAGTCTAGGGTTGCGAGCGCCCCGAGGATTTCGGGGCGCTTTTTTCTTGTCCGGGTCTCTCGACCCTCGACTCTCGGCTCTGGACTTCTTTCGCAGCCGCGCGAGAACCTCCCGAAGGTCCTCGGGAATCGGCGACTCGGTCCGCACGGGCTCGCCCGTCCTCGGGTGCGCAAAGCCCAGGCGGCGCGCGTGAAGCATCTGCCGCGGGGCGGGGATTGGCGGCGGCGGAGCCCTTCTGGGCCGGTAAACCGGGTCGCCCAGGACCGGGTGCCCCGCGCAGGCGAAGTGCACCCGGATCTGGTGCGTGCGCCCGGTCTCCAATTCGATCGAGACGAGCGTGGCCTCTCCGAGGCGCTCGAGGACCCGGTATCGCGTGAGGGCGGGCCTTCCTGTCTGCCCGGCGCGGGCGACGCCACGCCGGCGGTCACCGCCGTCGCGCACGAGATCGGCGCTGAAGGTTCCCGAGTCGGGAAGTCTCCCTTCCACGATTGCCACATATTCGCGCTCGATCCGGTGGCTTCGGAAGAGCTCCTGCAGATGGCGGAGCGCTGGGCGGCTGCGCGCAAAAACGAGCGCGCCGGAGGTGTCCTTGTCCAGCCGGTGCGCGACGCCGACGTACGGGCGGCGCCGGTATCGCTTCTGGAGGAAGTCGGACACGCGCGCCAGAAGCGTGTCCCGCTCGTGCTCGGCCGTGGGGACCGAGAGCAGCCCGGCCGGTTTTTCGACGACGAGAAAGTCGTCGTCTTCTGCCAGGACCGAGAGCCTCGTGTGGACAGGGTGACGCGCGGGTCTGCTGGGATGGAACGAGAGCGCGGCCGACGCCGGGACTTCGCGCCCCGGTCGGTCACAGACGATGCCGTCCACCTCCACGCGTCCCGACCGCACGGCTTCCCGCGCGGCCCGGCGGGAGAGGTCAAACGCCTGCGCGACGGCTGAGTCCAGACGCATCAGCGATCGGGCAACCGAATCTCGATGAAGAAATCGGGGTCGCCGATGCGCTCCTCGGTACGCGCCCCTGGTCCAAAGGACGCAACGCGGTGCGAGAGAGCGCGCGCCGCGGCGTCCAGCCGTTGCAGATAGTCGCGGCCGAATGCCACCGGGCCGTGGCCGACCGTCAAGACATTGACATACAGAAAGAGATCGGGCGGTCTCCTCCGAAGGCGCGCAATGGCGTCCTCTTCCGCGGCCGCGTCCAGGTGACCCGGGAAGAACTGATCCTGTGGCAGGGGGTTGCGCCGGTCGAGGACGTATTGGAGAAATCCGGCCTCCGGAAACCCCACGGCTGTCCCACCGGCGGGGGTGGTGCGCTCAAGCCACTCGAGGCAGAGCCGGGTCGCGCCGGCGACCGGCTCGGTCACGAACAGAGAGCCCGCGGCGGTGGCCACGCGCGACCAGCCGGGGTTTCGGTAGACGCGAATGAGCCAGACCGCGCGGAAGCCGAGAAAGATGACGAGCGCGCCAGCGACCAGGCGAGGGAGCACCGGGCCGAACTCGGGACGCGAGCCGACGCGGTCGGCCAGGTCAAACACGCCGGCTGTGGCCACGATGAGGGGCAGCGGGAGAAAAAAGCCGCTGTACGGGCCCACGTACCCGGCGGCGAGCAGCAAGCGGACGGCAAAGAGAGCGGCAATCAGCAGCGCCGCATCCGGAACCTGACGGAAGATTCCGGTGTCCCGCCTTCGAAGAACTCGCGCTCCCGCGCGCCAGAGCGCGCCGCCGAGGACGAAGACTGGCAACGGACGCACCAGAGGCGGCAAGAGCGAGAGCGACGCCTCCAGGGACTGCGGAGGCAATAGCAGACAGACCGCCAACGCCGCGAAAGAGAAAATTCCTCCCGCCGCTACGGCGCCGCCGAGAAACGGGTTCTTCCGGCGGGAAACCGCGGCGGCGTAGGCCGCGAGCGCGAGCCAGGCCGCGGCCAGCGCAACGAGGATCCCGGCCAGGGCCAGCTCTGCCAGCCGCAGACCGGGACGGTCGATGCCGGAGAAGGATCTGTAGACGTTCCGGAACTCTCGCGGGACGGCAAGGAAGGCGAGCCAGCCTTCGGTGCGGAGGGTCGCGAGCGGCGTGCCTCGGGAGACAAGCGCGTAGAGGGCGGCCGTCGGCAGAAAAGCCGCGGCCGAGCCGAGAAGCAGGCTGCGGCGCCCCACTGCCTCGGCCTGCTCGGTCGCCGACGCGATCGCCAGAGCCAGGGCGGTCGCGATCCCGATCTCGGGGCGCGCCAGAAGTGCCGCGGCAATGCAGGTTGTGATCCACAGGCCGGGGACGGGACCGCCGCCACCCGGGAGGGTCAGCGCCCAGGTCGCGGCCGCGACTGCGAGGGCGGTGTCGAGGCTATAGGGAAACAGATGGCATCCGCCGGGTCGAAGGAAAAAGCAAACCGCCACGGCCAGCGCCGTTGCGAGCGAGGCCCGGGCGGGCGAGAGCAGCCGCAGAGCGAGTCGGCGGAGCCCTTCGAGGTGGGCCAGCGCGATCGCGGCGGCCAGAAGGATCCGAGCCGGAAACGACCGGCCAGCGGCCGTCTCCACGGCCGCCGCCAGATACGGGGCCAGCGGCCCGTAGTAGTAGCGGACATCGCGGTAAAGCGCCTCGCCGTGCGCGATCCGAGAGGGCACGATCAGCTCGCGCCCCGAGTCCACATAGGGCTCGATCCAGCGGTTCCAGGAGATCAGGGCCAGAAGCGCGAAGACCGCGAAGGGGAAGACGGTCGCGGAGAGCCTCTTCAGGCGGGCCAACGCCGGCTCTGGACTTTCGACTCTCGACTCCCCACTGCCCGATAGGATACCCGCGATGCAAGAAAAGATGGCGAGCCGGAACCCCTTCATTCGGGCGCTCGGCTCCCTGACCTCGCACGTCTGGTTTCCGGCCACGCTCGCCGTGGCGCGCAACGTGCCGAGAGCGATCTCCTATCCGCTGGCGAGGTGGTTCGGCGGCTCATACTTTCGGCTTCGGCCCAAGTACCTCCACGCGGTGCGCTCCAATCTTTCGGTGATCCTCGGGCAGCCGGAGACCTCCGATCCGGTTGTACGCGCGTCAGACGAAATGGTGCGCGGGCATTCTTCGGCCTGGGTCGACTTCCTCCATTTCGCGACACGCCCGCCCAAGGAGTCCTCCCGGCTGGTCGAGGGGGTCGTGGGGTTCTCGCGGATCGTTGAGGGACGGGCGCGGGGCAAGGGTGTCCTGTTGCTGACGGCCCACCTGGGCAACTGGGAGGTGGGTGGGTTCATGCTGGCCGAGGTCAAACAACCGATCCACGTGGTCCTGGTGCCAGACATCTTCCCGGGGGTCGAGCGGGTGCGCCGGCGTCTCCACGAGCAGGCGGGCGTGACCGAGATCCGCGTGGATAAGAGCTTCGTGCCGGCGCTCTCCGTTCTGCGCGCGCTCGACTCCAACGGGATCGTGGCGATGCAGGGGGACCGGGACTTCGACAACACGGGGTTGCCCGTTCGGTTTTTCGGGAGGGAGGCGTACTTCCCTCGCGGGCCTTTCCGCGTCGCCATGGCGACCGGGGCCACGGTTCTGCCCGCCTTCGTCATCCGGGTTCCCGACGGACGCTACCGGGCCATCCTGGAAGAGCCGCTCACGATCGAGCAGCGCGGCGCCCGAGACGCTTCTTTGCGGTCGAACATTGAGCGGTATGTGGCGATCCTCGAGCGCTATGTGCGGGCCTATCCCGAGCAGTGGTACTGCTTCTATCCCTTCTGGGATGACCCGAGCCGGAGAGATTTGTGATTTGTGATTGGTGATTTGTGATCAGGGCGAAAAAGTGAATCGTGAATTCTGGGCCCCGGTAGCAAAGACTCTCGGCCGCCGTTCGCGGAGCGAATGCCGCGGCCGAAAGCCAGCTGATAGCTTCTTCACCGCGGCCGCCGGGCGGAGACGGCGGCAACGAAAAAGGAATCGTAGTGCCGGGCGAGCGACTCGACATCCGGCAGGATCTCGGGCTTCTCGAAGCCCGCGGCCGCGAAGGCCTTTCTCCAGTTGTCGGGCGTCAGGAAGCCGTGGTTGGGCCGCGTCGCCGCGTCGGTCGCGACACCCGTGAAGTTCTCGAGGAAGTTGAACACGAATTCCACGTAGATCGGCTGCCCCTCGGAGGGGCGGACACACTCGGAGAAGACGGCCGCGCCGCCGGGCTTCAACGTCTCGCGGATCCTCTGGAGAGTTGCTGCCAGATCCTTGGCGATGTGGACGGTGTTGACGGCGTAGACGACGTCGGCCATGCCGCGTGGAAGTCCCTGAGCCTCGAAGTCTTGGTCCATGTCGAGCCGGCGAAACTCCAGGGGGAGCGTCGGATGGCGGGACTTGAGCGCCCTCTCCGCGCGCCTCAGGAAGGTCGGAACGATCTCTGTGAAGAGGTAGCGCTCGATCCGGGAGAGCCGCGCATCTCGACAGAGGCGCTCCGCCAGGGCGAGTGCCGCCGAGCCCGCTCCGCCGCCGATCTCGACGACCGTTGCGGGCCGCGAGGAGGGCAGGGCGCGCACGACGGCCTCCGCGCCCAACCGGTTGTTGATCTGGTAGAGCAGATTGTCGTTGGAGAAGTAATCGAACCAGAGCGGAAGCTTCGCCGGGGAAAAAAGAATCTCTTCGCCCGTCTTCTCTCCGCGCAGAAAGGCCGGGACGTGCTCGACCATCGCGCGGACGACCGTGAAGGGGGGGATCGAGCGCGGGTCGATCGAGCGGGCAAGCGCTTCCGCCCGGTCCGGATCGCCCGAGGGGAGCGGCCCCCGGCTGCGGTACCGCGCTCGCGCTCCCGATCCCTCGACAGAGAGATACTCCTCGGCCGCGAGCTTTCGGAAAAACCAGGCGAGCGGGATCTCGGCCCGCGGCGCGTACCCCTTCTTTTCGAGGATCTCCGGGACGGTCGCGCCCCGGGAGAGCTCTTGCTCGAGGCCGAGCTCGCCAACGAGGTTCAAGACCATGTCCACCGTGAAGTGGTCGAAGTGCTCGCTGCAGAGAATGAACTCCGGTGAGAAGAGAGAACGGATCGCGAGGTCGGGAATACGGGCGAGCAGCGACGGCAGATCCTCAGTGCGGCTCGCCACGGGGAGATTCTACGTTGGGAGTCGGGAGTCGGGAGTTGGGAGTCGGGAGTCGGGAGTCGAGAGTCGAGAGTCAAGCGTCGAGGGTGAGCGGGTAACCCTGTAAACTCAAGCAGGATGAAGAGGACCCTCGTCGCCGCCGCCGGAATCCTTCTGGCTGCCGTGGCCCTCGGTGAGGAGTCGGGCAACCCCGGCAGGATCATCATCCTGGGTTTTGACGGCGTGGACGCGCATGTCGTCGAAGAGATGCTCGCGGCGGGCCGGCTGCCGAACCTCGCCGCGCTCAAGAAGCGTGGCGGCTATTCGCCCCTGACGCCCACGGTGCCCGCCCAAACGCCCGTTTCATGGGCCACGTTCTCCACCGGGCTCGACCCGGGCGGGCACGAGATTTTCGATTTCTTGAAACGCAATCCCGACGACCGGGTTCCCGCCTTCGCGGTCGCGGAGGAAACGGAAGCCCCGCTGCTCTTCGGAAAGAGCAACACCCTGGTCGTGCCCGCGGCCGCCTTTCTTCTCTTTGGCGCGGCAGGCGGCCTCCTCTTTCTCGTGCGGCGGCGTGTGGGGGTGCTGATCGTTTTCGGTCTGGCCGGCCTCGCCGCCGGGGCGGGCGTCTTCTTTGCCGTGAGGGCCTGGCTGCCGGACACCCGGCCCGCGGTCAAGAGCAATCGCCTGGGCAAGACGTTTTGGAGCGAGGACGGTGGTCGTCCCGCCACGGTGATGCGGATGCCGGTGACCTTCCCGCCCGAGTCATTCGAGCGGGGGCGGCTCCTCTCCGGGTTGGGCGTGCCGGATCTCTCGGGCCGCATCGGCAAGCCCGCCTACTACACCTCCGACCCATTCTTTACGCCGCGGGAGGGCAATGACTTCTCGGTCGAGCTGGTGAGGCTGGAATCCAACTCCGGCCGCCAGGGGACCTCGATCGTGGGGCCTCCCGGTAAACCCTTCGGGCGTGAAGGTTCGATCGAGTTGCCCATGACCCTCACGGTTGCCGCCTCTCGCGACCGGCTCACGATCGAGGTGGGCGGCGAGAAGCTCACGCTTTCTCCCGGGCAGTGGAGCGGCTGGGTGGCGCTTGCTTTCCATGTCAACCCGCTCATCGTCCTCCACGGCTACGCGCGCTTCCGCCTGGAAAGGGTCGATCCGGAGATCGCGCTCTATCTCTCTCCCATCCAGTTCGACCCGGAGCGATTGCCGCCGGGCTTCGAGCTCTCCTTTCCCCCGCGGTTTGCGCGAGATCTGCTTCACCGCTTCGGGCGGTACAAGACGATGGGGTGGGCGATCGATACCTGGTCGATCCAGTCGGGCATGCTCCCCGAGGAAGCCTTCTTGGAGGACGTGACCGCGACGGTCGATCAGGAGCGCCGAATGCTCTCGGCTCTTCTTGCGCAGAGGCAGCGCCTGCTCGTGCAGTACTTCGAGTTTCCGGATCGCGTGGCCCACGTCTTCTGGCGCCTGCGCGATCCGTTGCATCCGGCCTACGACGCGGCACTCGCGCGGCGCTACGGCGACGTCCTGGAGAAGTCCTATCAAACGATGGACGCGATCGTCGGGGAGGCGGCCCGGGGACTCGAGCCTCGAGACGTTCTGCTCGTGCTGTCCGACCACGGCTTCGCCACATGGCGCCGGTCGGTCAACTACGACTCCTGGTTGGTCGACCAGGGATACCTCGTCCTGAGGGGGGATGCCCACCGGCAGAATCTGGAGGCCCTCTTTTCGAAGGGGCAGTTCTGGGAGTCGGTGGATTGGGGCAAGTCGCGCGCCTACGCGATGGGTCTCGGGGATATCTACATCAATCTTCGCGGCCGCGAGAAGGATGGGCTCGTCCTGCCCGGCGCCCCGTACGAGACCCTACGCGACGAGATCATCCGCAAGCTGCTCGCCCTGACGGACCCGAAGGACGGGCAACGCGCGGTCTCGCGGGTCTTCAAGCGCGAAGAAGTCTATCGGCGGTTTGACCCGCGTTTGATACCCGATCTCATCGTCACCAACCGCCCTCCATACCGCGTGTCCTGGCAGGCTTCGCTGGGCGTCCCGACCGGGACCGTGTTTGAGGACAATCGCGACGTGTGGAGCGGCGATCACTGCTCGCTCGATCCAGATCTCGTTCGCGGGGTTTTCTTCTCTTCCCGGCCGTTCCGGACGCAAGGCGTGCCGGGTATCGCCGATGTAACGGCCTCGGTGCGTGTCCTGCTTGGCGCTCCCGCGCCCTCCGACGCGGCGGGGCGATCCCTCTGGTGATCGCCGATTTGTGATTGGCAATTGGTGATTGGTGATCAAGGCGGAAAAGAAGCAGCTCGGCGTGCAGCGGCTTGTTCGCTCCAATCACAAATCACAAATTACAAATCACAAATTGCTGTTTACCGCCGCGCTCGTCCTTTCAAGCACCTTCCTGGCTCAGACGCCTTCCCCGGACGAACAGCGCCAGGCGGATCTGGCTCGGATCAGAGCGCGGATCGCTTCGCTTCAGTCGAGGCTTGCCCAGAGCAAGAAGAAAGTGGCGACGCTGTCCGAGGAGATCCGTCGGCTGGACTGGAAGCTCGAGCTCGGCGAGGAGGAAGGCAAGCTGTTGGCCGCCCGGCGTGAGGAGCTCGCACGCCAGCTCGCGGCGACGAAGGCCGAGGAGGCGGAGGCGGCGCAGGCTTCGGCGCGTTTTGCCCGAGATCTGGTTTCGCGAGCCCGTCTCCTGCACCGGTTCGGCCGTTACGGATACTTTCGTGTCTTGCTCGAAGCCAATGATCTGCCGGCCTTCCTGCTGGGCGTCGAGCGCCTGGATGCGCTCGCCCGCCGGGACGGCAAAGCGCTCGCCGCCTACCGGGAGGCGCGGCGAAGCCTGGAAGAGGATCGCGCGCGGGAGGAGGCGTTGAAGACAGAGACGGATCGGGTCTACGCGAAGAGCAGGCGAGAGATCTCCAACATGGAGACGCTGCGGCGGGAGCGCTCGACGCTGCTCGAGGCCGAGCGCAGCGCTTCCGCCTCCCAACGGGGCGAGGTCGTTGCCCTTTCGGACAAGGCCGAGCGCCTCGAGAGGCTGCTGGAAACACTCTCGCAGCAGTCCAGCGGAGAAGTCGTGGACCCCTCGGGGGGCATCCGTCCCTGGAGGGGTGTGCTCGACTGGCCGGCGCGAGGGACGCTCGCGGAGACCTTTGGCCGGCATCGGCACCCGCGGTTTGACGTGTGGACGATTTCCAATGGCATCGTGCTGGCGCTGCCCTCGGGAACGCCGGTGGTGGCTGTCTACGGCGGCAAAGCCGTCTACGCACAGTGGCTGGCCGAATACGGGAACCTCGTGATCGTGGATCACGGCGACGGCGTTTTCACTCTCTACGCCTGGCTGCAATCGGTCTCCGTGGCCCCGGGCTCATACGTTCCCGTGGGCTCGAGGATCGGCACGGCGGGGACGGGTCCTGGCCGCGAAGAGCCTGGCCTCTATTTCGAAGTGCGAGACCGCCAGAAGGCATCGGATCCGGTGGCGTGGTTGAGGTAAGAGGGAGGTAGGAGGTAGGACGTAGGACGAAGGTGGTAGGAAGCCCTCTGGCTACAGTCCTAAGTCCTGCCACCTACGTCCTCGAATCATCCATCCGCGCAACTCTGTTACCATCGGCACGATGAGGTCCAGCCGCTCGCGCCTTCTCTTTGTGATCGGCTCGATTGCGGCGCTCTTCTCGATCCGCGCTGTCGTCAACCATGGCCTCGGTCGCGACCCGGCCACACGCGCCCTCTCCATCTTTTCCGACGTCCTGTCGCTGACGCGGCAGAACTACGTCGAACCCGTCGAGACGAAGACGCTTCTGGAGGGAGCCTACGACGGCATGTCCGACGCGCTCGATCCCTTCTCCTACTACGTGTCCGCCTCCGAGCGGAGCGCCTACCGGGCACAGCAAGCCTCCGGGGCGGTCGGGCCCGGCATCGTGCTGGCCCGCCGCGGGGGCTTTCCCTATGTGGTCGCTCCGATCCCCGGTTCTCCGGCGGAGAAGGCGGGTGTGCATCCGGGCGATTTGATCGATACGGTGGACGGAAAGGGCGTCCGGAACTCTCCCCTGTGGAAGGTGAAGTCGTCGCTGGAGGGGCCCGAGGGAAGCCACGTCCAGGTCATTCTGTTCCGCGGCGGGGACGAGAAGAGGATCTCCCTCGAGATTGCTCGTGCCCGCTTCGTGGCAGTCCCTCCCTCGACCCGGTGGGAGAAGGACGTCGCGATCATACGCGTGCCCTCCTTTACGCCGGCGACCGCGGAGGCACTTGCGCGGGAGGTGGAAGAGGCGAACCGGCGGGGGCTGACCCGGATGGTGCTCGACCTGCGCGGTGCCATAGGCGGGGAGGTCGTGGACGCGGTGCCCGCCGTTTCTCTGTTCGTGGAGAAGGGAGCGGTCGCCAATGTGGTTTCACGCAAGGTGGAGTTGCCGCCTTTGGAGGCCAGCGGTGAACGCCGCTGGAAGGGCCGCGCCGCGGTGCTGACGGACGACGCCACGGGCGGCCCCGCGGAAGTCTTCGCGGCGGCGCTTCACGATCGCGCGGGTGCCATCACGGTGGGGGAGACGACCGCCGGTCTGGCGGTCGTTCAACGCCTCGTCCCGACCGAGTCGGGAGGAAGCCTCTTCATGACGGTGGGCCGGTACGTGTCTCCCTCGGGCACGATGCTCGGAGGAAAGGGACTCGCTCCCGACGATCGAGTCCTGGTCTTTCCCGGTGACGGGGAGAAGGGAGACCCGGTGTTGCAGCGCGGGTTGGAGCTCGTTCGGGGAGCGGCGTCGTCCGCCGCGCGGCCTAGCGCGGGTTGAAGCCCTCTCGCTCCCGAGTTTCTCCGGCCACGCTCTTCTTTGCCCTCCTCTCGCTTGCTCTCGGCATCGCGCTTTATCTCCGGATCCACCCTTCCCCGATGGAGCCTGCGCGTCCCCCCGTCTCCGCGTCTCCGCATCCCCGCACCCGCGCATCCCCGCGTTCCCGTGTCTCTACGCCACGTCCCTCGCGGAGTCTTTCCGGGGCCGGGGCGCCCGCGATTCCCCGCGTCGCGATCGTGATCGACGACCTGGGCAACGACGACGCCGCGGCCGAACGGATCGCGGGATGGCCGTACCCTGTGGCCGGCGCCGTGCTGCCCGGGTTACCGGGAAGCGCCCGGACGGCGCGGCGGCTCGAGGAGGCTGGTAAGCAGGTGCTTCTTCATCTGCCCATGGAGCCCCGCGGATACCCGCAGGTGCGGCCCGGGCCTGGCGTCGTCCTGCGTTCGCAAACCGCCGAGCAGATCACGCAGACGCTTCAGAGCGACCTCGAGTCGGTCCCGGGGGCCGTGGGAGTCAGCAGCCACATGGGCTCGGCGGCCACCGCCGATTCCCGGGTCATGCAGGCCGTCGCGCGGGTGCTCGCCCGGCGCGGCCTTTTCTTTGTGGATAGCCGCACGACCGATGCGACCGTGGCGCAAGAGGTCGTCCGGCGCGAGCGAGTGCCGGCGGTCTCGCGGTGCGTCTTCCTGGACGATCGTGCGACCCCGGAGGCGATCGCACAATCGCTCGCCGAATTGTTGGCCCGCGCGCGGACCGGAGGATCCGCCCTGGCTTTGGGCCACCCTTATCCTGCCACGCTCGACATTTTGGAACGCGAGCTGCCAGGACTCGCCTCGCGCGGCGTGCGTTTGGTCAACGTCAGCGAGCTGGTTCAGTGAGCTGTCAGCTGTCAGCCGTCAGCTTTTAGCTGTCGCTTCTTCCCGCGTCTGGCTGATGGTTGAGAGCTGAGAGCTGAAGGCTCTTCCCTCTTGGCTTCCTCCCAGTAGGCGTCCAGTTCGGCGAGGGGAATGTCGGAGATGGGTCTGCCGGACGCCGCTGCACGACGCGAGATGGCGGCAAACCGTTTGCGGAACCGCGCGTTGGTCTGCCGCAGGGCCGCCTCCGGGTCTATTCGGCGTCGCCGCGCCAGGTTGACGACCGACAGGAGAAGATCGCCGATCTCCTTTGCCTCGGCGGCAGGGTCCGCGCGCTCGAACGCCGTGCGCCACTCACCGAGTTCCTCCTCGATCTTGGCCGCCACATCGGCGTCGCGTTCCCAGTCGAAGCCGAGATCGGCGGCGCGGGAGGTCATCCGGTAGGCCGCCGCCGCCGCCGGCAGTGTGCAAGGGATGCTGCCCAAGGGATCGGATTCCGAGCCGGTCTGCTCGCGTTTGCGTCTCTCCCAGCCCTGTTTCACCTCCGCGGCCGTCTTTGCCGGGGCGTCCCCGAAGACGTGGGGATGCCGATCCACCATCTTGCGCGTGACCGTCTGGCAAATTGCGTCGAGATCGAACCAGCCCCGTTCCGAAGCGAGCGTCGCAAGAAAAAGAATCTGAAAGAGCAGGTCGCCCAGCTCCCCCTCCAGGGCGCGCGGATCCCCTCTGTCGAGCGCCTCCAGCACCTCGTAGCATTCCTCCAGAACATAGGTTCGGATCGTCTCGGGCGTCTGTTCGCGGTCCCACGGACACTCCCGGCGCAACCTTGCAACGACTGAGACGAGCTCGAGCAGGTCCCTCGACATGGAGGCATCATAGTGCGTCGGCCGCGGACGGTCCCGTTTGCCGCTCACGGTTCCGGGTTAAGATTTCTGACACGGCGCGCCGGAGGTGCAGGGGAATGGCCGAGGAAGAGGAAAAACCGATCCGGGTGGTGGACAGGCGGATGTTTACGCCGGATGGTCAGCTGCGTCCGGAATTTGAGGCCGAGCGGGCGGCCGAGCCTGAGGCTTCCCCGTCCACGCCGCCGCCTCGCAGGGAAGCCAGGCCCTCGGCCGAACATCCGCCCTCAACCGCAGAACCGCGCAACGACTTCGCCTCGATCGTTCGTTCGTTCGCCACCACGGCGTACTCGGCGCTCGGGCTCGTTCCGGATCCCGCCGGCGGCCGGCACCGTGATCCTCTCGTGGCGAGGCAGATGATCGACTGGCTCGGCGTGCTCGAGTCCAAGACACGGGGGAACCTGTCGTTCGAGGAGTCGGACTTCCTCTCCCGCGCCCTTTACGAGCTGCGCCTGGCCTACGTCGAGGTGACTCGCCCGCCCGCGAAGTAGGCCGAAGACCGGATGAAGGAAAGACCGAAACGAGAATCGGAAAGCGGAAAGTGGTCAAGAGACGGGCCCCCAGGGTCTCGAGCCGGTTTCCGATGACCGGTTTACGCTTACCGATCCTCCTTTTTCTTCTCTGGAGCGCCGTGCCGGCGGTCGCGCTCCCGGCGCAGGAGGCCGTCTCTGCCCTTCCTCCTCCTGTGACGCGCAGTCTTTACCGCTCCCACTGGTTCGAGCTCTTGAACGCTCTGGACGAGGACGATGCGCACGCCGCCGCGACGGCGCTCCAGGAGATGAAAAAAGCGGCTCAGACAGTCGGCGTGCGCCGGCTCTCCGATTTCTCGCGCACGGCCGTTCATGAAGCGCGCAAGGCCGAGGCGCAGGGGCGGCACGACCGCGCCGCCCGGGCGTTTGCGGCCGCCCTGGAGCTCGACGACGCGAACTACGACGCCCGGGTCTCCCGGATCGAGTTTCTCCTGCGGCGCCGGTCCTTCGGAGAAGCGGTGCGCTCTCTTCCGGCGGCGGGCGCGGCCTTGCTGGAAACGCAGGAGGCGCGGCTCGCTCTGTCCTCCTCGCTGGCGCTCTGGATCGCCCTTGCGGTCGCGGCCACCGTTCTCGGCTCCATCGTGGCGCTCCTTCTGTGGCACTTGCCCCGTCTCGCTCACGATGTGCAGGAGGCGGCGGCGCGTTTCGGCGGGGGGGGCACGCTCCCGCTCGCGCTGATTCTGCTGGCTCTGCCGCTCATTTTTTACTTCATCGGGACGGGCAAGCTCGCGTTCGGTCTCGGGCCCGTGTGGGTCTTGCTCTATTGGGCGGCGCTCGTCTGCGCTTACGCGGAGCGGTGGGAGCGCTCTGTCTTGTTGGCCGGTCTGGCCGCGCTTGGCCTGCTCGCGCCGCTCCTGATCGCGGTGTCCCGCGAAAACATCCTCGAGCGGTCCCCGCTGTATGTCGCCGCCGTAGATCTGGAGGAGCGTCGCGAGGACGCAAGCGCCGAGGACGGCCTCCGGCAGGCGTCGGCTGTTTTTTCGGGGGACCCCGACGTCTGGTTCCTGCTGGGGATGTACGCGGAGCGATCGGGGGACTCTGAGCGAGCCCTGCTGAACTACGAACGGGCAATTGAAGTGGGCCCGAAGGACTACAGACCGTTTCTCAACATCGGCAATGTCCATTTCCAGGAGGGGGACTACGGAGAGGCGATCCGGGATTACATAGCGGCCGGCCAGAGGGCGCCGGACACGGCGGAGATCTACTACAACCTCGCGATCGCTCGCGCCGAGACGTACGATTTCGAGGGGCAGGCGGCCGCACTGGCGAAGGCCAGGCAGATTTCGGATCGCGACGTGTCCTACTGGTCAGAGCATGCGACCCTGGCGCGCGTTGTCTCCGCGCGTTACACGCTCTCCCGGGCGCGCCAGAAGATTGAGGAGTGGAACGCGCAGCCCAAAGGCCGGCGGCTGCCCGGACACACGCCCCGCTTGCGGCTCGCGCCGACGCTTCTGACTCCCCTCGTCCTTGGGCCCTGGGCGGCGCTCCTCCTGGCCGTCGGGCTGAGCGCGGTGCGGTCGCGGTGGCCGATCCCCTCCGAGTGCGCCCGTTGCGGCGAAGTCTTCTGCCGGCTCTGCAAGAGGATCGGCGGCCCTCTGCCGTACTGTGCCAGCTGCGTTCGGCTCCATGTCCGCAAGGAGACTGCCGGCATCGAGGCGCAGGTCACCCAGGCCGGGCAACTCGCTCGCCGCACCCGGCAGCGGGACCGACTCTGCAGGATGATGTCGCTGCTGCTGCCCGGCTCGCACCGTCTTTTTTCCCAGAAGCCCGGGCGGGGAGCCTTGACGCTCTTCCTGTTTTTCCTCTTTGTGGCGGCCGCGGCGGTGGATCTCGTCGTCGAGCCGGCGGTCTTCGATCCGCGCCAGCTTCCGCCGCCGAATGCCTGGCACCTGAAGGTGTACGCCGCGTTGCTGGCCGCGGCGGGCGTTTGGGCAGGGGCCCAATGGGCAGCGTGGAAGGAGTCCCATGGGGCTTGAAGGCACGCTGCGCGTCTTCTCTTTGACGGACATCTTCCAGGTGCTCGGCCTGCAACGGAAGAGCGGCCTTCTGACGGTCGAGGGGGAACAGGACACGGTGACGATCGCCTTCCTGGGTGGCCAGGTGGTCTCCGCGGATTCCACGGCGCGGCGACTGGACAACCGAATCGGCAACCTGCTCGTGCGCGCCGGGCGGGTCAGCCAGGAGCAGCTCGGACGCGTCCTGCGGCTTCAACAGGAAACACAGCAGAGGGTCGGGGTTCTTTTGATCCGCGAGAGGCTCGTCACGCCGCAGGACCTGCGCGAGGCGCTGCGGCTCCAGATCTGCCGCATCGTGTTCGGAGCGTTCCGCTGGCAGGACGGCCGGTTTCGTTTCAGCCAGGACGCCGCGGTCGAGTACGACGCGGACCACATGCTGCCGATGTCAACGGAATCGATCCTGATGGAAGCGGCGCAGATGCACGACGAGTGGCCTCGGCTGGAGAAGAAAATCCGCTCACGCGAAACGGTTTACCGCCGGGCGCCGGGTGTCGAAAAGCTCGTTCTCTCGGCCTCGCCCGGGGAGCAGCGGGAAGGCACGCTTGTCGTCTCGAAGGCCGAGGCGGAAACCTGGGGATTGCTGGATGGAACGCGTTCCGTGGGCGAACTGCTGGACCGCGCGTTCCTGTCTGACTTCGAGCTCTACAAGGGGCTGTCCGAGCTGATCGATAGAAACTTGATTGTGGAGGGACGCCTCCCTCCTCCGGCCCCGGTGGTCGTCGCCGCATCCGTTCAAAAGCCGCGCGGCGCCCCGCGTCTTTGGATTGCTTTTGCCCTCTTCTGTGTGCTGGCCGCCTACGCGGCCAGGCGCAACCCGTCTGAGGCGCTGTTGACTCCGCCCGCGAGGATGCCAGGGGCCGCGGAGTTCTTGAAGTCCGTTTCGCTGGCTCGGCTGACCGAGATCGAGCGTGCGGTGAGGGTCTACTACGACTCCACGGGGCAGTATCCGCGCAAGCTTGAGGACCTGATCGTCTCGCGTATTCTCCCGGAGAGCGCCGTGCGCGATCCCTACGGTCGGGCCTACCGCTACATTCTCCGGTCTGAGGATGGGAAATTCGGGCTCTACGGGCGCAACGCCGACGGCGAGATCGATCTGGACCTCTCCTTTGACAGGACGCTCGCGCCCGTTTCGGAACGCCACCCGGCTCCGTCGAGCACCCGACAGGAGGAACAGAAACCCGGCGTGAAGGTCATAGAGTAGATAAAGATCTGAGCACGAATGGCTTAGGTACAGGCATTTGGGACTTGCCATTATCGAACTAAACTTTTAAGATTCCGCGACTCATAAAGTCTGGGAGGAGTCGAGAAA
>JBOGJN010000408.1:0-10559 GCA_050745445.1 Thermoanaerobaculia bacterium | reverse complement strand
GGGTGAGCATGGTTTTGGCGCTCAAGGGCCAGCCGGTCGTTGGGGGCGTGATCGGAACTATTGACATCGTGGCCCTCGTCGGCCTGTTCATCTACGGTAAGGAGAGCGGGAAGAAGGAATTGGCGGATAAGGCAGAGCAGGTCCCGCAGGCTCCGCAACGCCGCGCCTGAAGGTCCTTCGTGTTCCCCTCCCAACTTGTGCGGTTTTTTGTGCGGTAGTCTGATTGAGACGCGTCCGAAATCGGGCCGTGCGCGGGTCCGCCGCGCCCTCTCACGGAACGCGGAATTTGCAATGCAGGACGTGGTATTAAGGACTGGCGCAGGGTCGAGGCGAGAGCGAAAACGCGGCGAGTTTTGAGGGGTTTCGTGGGTTCAAATCCCACCCTCTCCGCCAGATTCAGTCAAGAGTCGAGAGTTAAGAGCTGAGAGTTTGGAGTCTCAGGTCGCCTCCAGCCCTCGACTCCCGACCGTTTCATGACCGGCGCGCCTGGAAGAAGAGGCGCAAAGGCTCCGCGCACTCCTCGGCGAGCAGACCTCCCTCGACAGCGCAGCGGTGGTTCAAACGGGCGTCTTCCGGGACATTGCCGAGCGTTCCGCAGTAGCCCGCCTTGGGGTCGGCGCAGCCGAAGACGATGCGGGAAATGCGCGCATTCACCGCGGCCCCGGCGCACATGGCGCAAGGTTCGACGGAGGCGTAGAGGGCGGCCCCTTCCAGGCGCCAGTTGCCGACTGCCTGTGCGGCCTCCCGGATCGCCTCCATCTCCGCGTGGTGTGTCGGATCCGCGAGCGCCTCGCGCCGGTTGCGCCCCCTCCCGATCATCTTCCCCTGGCTCACCACGACGGCGCCCACGGGCACCTCCTTTTCGGAGAACGCGATCTTCGCGAAGGCGAGCGCCTCTCTCATGAAGTGTTCATCGTCGGCGGTGAAGGGCATTCTGGACCGCAGAGGCTATACCAGCCGGAGCTCTCGGCTCTGAGCCCGGGGCTTGTAACGCTCACAGCTGACAGCTGATAGCTGAAAGCTGAAAGCTTGAAAACGGCTCGCGTTTTCTATAGCCTCTGCGGCTCCTGCGCCCATAGCTCAACTGGATAGAGCGTCTGACTACGGATCAGGAGGTTGGGGGTTCGAGTCCTCCTGGGCGCACCAAGCATGCGCCCCTGAACCTTCCTTGTGCCTATCCGTAAGAACCGGAAGGGGAGGGGTTACCGGGGGAGAACCGATGTCCAAAAGAACCAAAATCATCCTCGGAGCCTCCGGGGGCCTTCTCCTCATCGTCATCCTCACGGTTTCCCTGCGCTCCCGGGACCGCAACCTTCCGCGTGTGACGACGGCGAAGGTCGAGAAAGTCGACATCGTGTCGAAGGTGACAGCCAACGGCAAGATCCAGGCACGCCGCAAGGTGGATCTCTCCGCGCTCGTGATGGGGCAGATCGTCAACCTCGCGGTCAAGGAGGGAGACCACGTCCTTAAGGGGCAGCTTCTGCTCCAGATCGACAAGGCGCAGCTCGCCGCCCAGGCCCAGGGGCGCGAGGCGAGCCTGGCCGCGATGCGGAGCGACCTTGAGGCCGCGCGCTCCACGGCCGAGCAGGCCAAGCGCGACTACGAGCGCGCGAACCAGAACTTCAAGGCGAACATCCTCGCCGAGGCGGAGCTGCAAAAGGCGAGATCCGCGCTCGAGACGGCCCAGGCCAACCTCTCCGCCACCGAGCAGCGCATGCGCTCGACGATGGCGGACCTGGCGGCAAGCCGCGACTCGCTGTTGAAGACGACGGTGACCTCGCCGCTCGAAGGCATCGTGACTGCGCTTCCGGTCAAGGAGGGGGAAGTCACGGTCATCGGAACGATGAATAACCCGGGCACGCAGCTGCTGACCATCTCCGATATGGGCGAGGTGGAGGCGGTCATGATGGTGGATGAGACCTCGGTGCCCCAGGTCAAGGTGGGGCAGATGGCCTCGCTCTCGATCGACGCGTACCCGAACCGGACCTTCCAGGGGGCCGTGACCGATGTCGGCTCCTCGCCGATTTCGAAGAACGATCCGGATCTGCTCTCCCTGACGCAGGGCTCGGAGGCGATCAACTTCAAGGTCAAGATCCGCGTGCAGAACCCGCCCGACGCGATCCGTCCCGGCTTCTCGGTGACCGCGGAGATCGTGACGGGACGCAAGTCCGGGGCCACCGCGATCCCGATCCAGGCGCTCGTCGTGCGTGACGTGCCCAAGAAAGAGGGGAAAGGGACGACGACCACGGGGCGCCCCGAGACGGAAGAGGGGGTCTACCTGGTGAAGGACGGGAAGCTGCAATTTGTCAAGGTCGAGTCGGGCCTCGCGGGCGAGCTGATGATCGAGGTGAAGAAGGGGCCGAAAGTCGGCCAGGAGATCGTGACGGGTCCCTTCAAAGTCCTCCGCCAGGTCAAGGAGGGGGACAAGGTCATCGTCGAGAAGGAGAGCGATAAGAAGAAGGAGGAGAAGAAAGCGGCGTGACGAACGTCGAACTCTTCCGCGTCTCCTCTTCGGCGTTGACGCGCCACAAGCTGCGGGCGTTCCTGACGCTGCTCGGCGTCATCATCGGTGTGGCGACCGTGGTGGGCGTGGTCTCGGTGATCTCGGGTCTCAACCGCTACGTCAAGGACAAGGTCATCGGCCTGAATCCCGACATCGTGATCTTCGACAAGTACGGGATCATCATGAGCCGCGAGGAGTGGCTGATCGCGATGAAACGCCCGAATCTGACGATGACGGACATGGAGATCATCCGCCGCGAGTGCCGGCTGTGCGCCCAGGTCGGCGCGCGGGGCGACCGCATCCGGCCCGTCAAGTACGGCGACCGCAAGCTCGCGGACGTCGGGATTCAGGGGCACACGCCGAACATGGGCGAGGCGATGAGCTTCGATATCGCTAACGGGCGTTACTTCACGGAAGCCGAGTACGACCACGCGGCCGCCGTCGTGGTGATTGGCTGGGACGTCCAGGACCAGCTCTTCCCGAACCAGGACCCGATCGGGCGGGTCATGAAGATCGGGGGGTTTCCCGTCGAGGTTGTCGGGACGCTCGCCAAGCAGGGGAGCGTCCTGGGAGAGAACCAGGACAACGTGGCTTACGTTCCGCTGACGCTGTTCAAGAAGCACATCGCTCCGACCGAAGACATCGGCATCTTCGTGAAGCCCAGGGGGGGCGTCGAGGCGGTCAACCCGATGACGGACGAAGTCCGCACCATCCTGCGCGCGCTGCGTAAGACAAAGTTCGACAAGGACGATCCGTTCGGCATGGTCACGGCGGAGATGCTGCAGTCTCTCTGGAAGGGTATTTCCGCGGGCGCCTTCCTGCTGATGATCCTGATCTCGGGGATCTCGCTCGTGGTCGGCGCGATCGTCATTGCCAACATCATGTTCGTCTCGGTCGTCGAGCGAACCAAGGAGATCGGCGTGCGCCGTGCGATGGGGGCGCGGCAGCGCGACATCCGTCGGCAGTTCCTCCTCGAGGCGGCTCTGCTTTCGGGTATTGGAGGTGTCATCGGTGTGCTTCTCGGGTCGCTCATCGCTCTGGCCGTGAACCAGGTGTTTCCGGCGCAGGTCAAGTTCTCCTTCATCCTCGTCGGGATCGGGGTCGCCACACTGACGGGGCTAGCGGCGGGGCTCATCCCGGCGACGAAGGCGGGGAGGCTGCCGCCGGTGGAGGCGCTGCGGTATGAGTGAGAAAGAATCGGATCATTTGTTCATTGATTCATTTGTTGATTGAAGGTAGCGGCGACTCGTTCGCCGCAATGACGCCAATGGTTCAATGAATCAATTGTTCAATCACTTCCGCAGGGGATTCGGCGAGAACGTCCGTTTCGCCTTCCTTGCCGTTCGCACGCACAAGCTGCGGGCGATCCTGACGGTGCTGGGGATCGTCGTGGGGGTCGCGACGGTGATCGCGATGGTCTCGATCGTGACCGGCTTCAACAACAACATGGTGCGCAGCTTCCAGAGCTTCGGCGCGACGCTGGTCCAGTTCCAGAAGTTCGAGATGCGCTTCGGGCCCGGAGGGGACTGGGAGGCCGAGCGACGGCGCAAGGACCTGACTTTGGAGGACGCGATCGCACTGAAGGCGTCGATTCCCGAGATGCGCGCTGTCTCGCCGGAGCGGTACCTCTGGAACACGGACGTGCACGTGAAATACCGCGACGCCGAGACGACGACACCCGTGGTCGCGGGGGTGACGGCCGATTACTCGATGGCGAACAACCACTTCGTCGGCTACGGCCGGTTCATCACGGAGAGCGACTTCCAGCACGCCTCAACCGTCGCGGTCATCGGGGAGGACGTGCGGGAGGTCCTCTTCGCGCGGGAGGATCCCCTGGGTAAGCCGATCGACTTCAACGGCATCCAGTACACCGTCATCGGGGTGCTCGAGAAGAAGGGGCGGATGATGGGCCATTCCAACGACAACTTCGTCCTGATCCCGTTTTCCGCCTTCGACCGGCAGTTTCCGTTCATCAAGAACGGCCACGGCGACACGATCCACATCGCCACGGTGCCCTACACGCCGGAGCAGGTGCCGGTCATCATCGAGAAGGGGAGGGAACTCCTGCGCGCTCGGCGTCACGTGCCCTTCAACAAACCCGACGATTTCGCTCTCTTCACCCCCGACAAGATTATCGAAAGCTTTCAGGCCATCACGCGCGGCGTGACGCTGGCGATGATCTTCATCGCCGGGATCTCGCTTCTGATCGGCGGGGTCGGCGTGATGAACATCATGCTCGTCTCGGTCACCGAGCGCACCCGTGAGATCGGAATCCGCAAGGCGGTCGGCGCCTTCCGGCGTGACATCGTGCTGCAGTTCTTGACCGAGGCGACGACGCTGTCGGTGCTCGGCGGCGCGATTGGCGTGGTTCTCGGCGTGGCCATCCCGGCCGGGGTCAAGCGAGCCTTCGAGGCCCTGCCCGCCGAAACGCCTCTGTGGGCCGTCCTGGTGGGATTACTCGTGTCGGTCTCCGTCGGGATCTTTTTCGGCCTCTACCCGGCCGTGAAGGCGTCGCGCCTCGATCCGATTGAGGCGCTGAGGTATGAGTGAGAAGGAATCGATTCGTTTGTTCATTGATTCATTTGTTGATTGAAAATAGCAGCGACCCGTTCGGCGCATTGAACCAATCATTCAATGACTCAGTGATTCAATGAATCAATTGTTCACCCACCTGCGCCGCGGCTTCGGGGAAAACATGCGCTTCGCGTTGCTCGCGGTGCGCGCTCACAAACTGCGGGCGACGCTCACGATCCTCGGCATCGTCGTCGGAGTGGCGACGGTCATCGCGATGGTCTCGATTGTGACCGGCTTCAACAACAACATGGTCCGAAGCTTCCAGAGCTTCGGCGCGACCCTCGTGCTCTTCCAGAAGTACGAGCCCCGCTTCGGCCCGGGCGGACCGCGCCCGGAGGGGGAGCTGCGCCGCAAAGACCTCACGCTCGAGGACGCCGCGGCGCTCAAGACCGGGGTGCCGGAGATGCGCGCCGTCTCGCCTCAGCGCTACCTCTGGGACAACACGGACTATCACGCGAAGTACCGGGGCGCCGAGGCCCGCTCGCCCCGCGTCTTCGGCGTCATGACTGAATACCCGCTGGCGACCAGCCGCTTCGTCGCACAGGGGCGCTTCTTTGCCGACGCCGATGTGGAGCACGCAGCGGACGTGATCGTGCTCGGTGACGACATCCGCGAAAAGCTCTTTCCCCGCGAGGATCCGATCAATAAGCGCATTCAGCTCGGCCACGACTCCTACAGCGTCATCGGCGTCTTCGAGAAGAAGGGGAAGATGTTCGGGGAGTCGCAGGACAACCTGGTGGCGATCCCCGTCACGACCTTCGACCGACGCTTCCCCTGGATCAAGGTCGGTGGGAGCAACGGGGACGCGCTGCGGATCGCCACGATTCCCTACCGGCCCGACCAGGTGCCGGCCCTGATCGACAAGGCCCGGACCATTCTTCGGACGCGGCGACACGTCCGCTTCGATCAGCCGGACGGCTTTGGCATCGTCACGCCCGACCGGATGATCGAGAGCTTCCAGGGGATCACGCGGGGTGTCACGCTCGCCATGGTGTTCATCGCCGGGATCTCGCTCCTGATCGGGGGAGTCGGCGTGATGAACATCATGCTCGTGTCGGTCACCGAGCGCACCCGGGAGATCGGCGTGCGCAAGGCCGTCGGGGCCTTCCGGCGCGACATCGTGATGCAGTTCCTGACGGAGGCGACGACCCTGTCCCTGCTGGGAGGTGCCATCGGGGTCGTCGTCGGGATGGCCGTGCCGGCCGCGATCAAGCGCGTCGTCGACGCCCTGCCGGCCGAGACGCCCCTCTGGTCCGTGGTCGTGGGGCTCGTCGTCTCGATCTCCGTCGGGATCTTCTTCGGGCTCTACCCGGCGGTCAAGGCTTCGCGCCTCGACCCGATCGAGGCGTTGCGATATGAATAAGCCGTTTGTGAAGGGCTAGGAGCTTCATCGTGTCGAAAACCTGGAAAATTGTGCTTGCCATCCTCGGCGGGTTGATCGTTCTGGTCGTCATCCTCGGGCTGATTTCGGCGCAGGACCGGAAAATCCCTCGAGTGACGATCGAGAGGGCGAAGCTCGAGGACCTGGTCTCGAAGGTCACCGCCAACGGGAAGATCCAGGCGGAGAGAAAGGTAGACCTTTCGGCGCTGGTGATGGGGCAGATCGTCAACCTGGCGGTCCGAAACGGCGACAGGGTCAAGAAGGACGACTTTCTGCTCCAGATCGATCGCAACCGGGCGGCCGCGGAAGAGGCCGGATCGGCCGCCGCGCTGGCGGGAAGCTTCGCCGCGCTCGATTCGACGAAGACCGCCCTGGAGCAGGCCCAACGCGACTACGAGCGGGCAAAGAGGAACTACGAGGCCAGGATCCTGCCCGAGGCCGACCTTCAGCGGGCCAAATCGGACCTGGAAACCGCCCGGTCGAAGCTTGAGATGGCGCAGAAGCTCGTGGACCAGAACCGCGCGAACCTGAACGCCTCCCGGGACACACTTTCGAAGACGACCGTTCGCTCTCCGATCGACGGCATCGTGACCAATCTGCCGGTCAAGGAGGGGGAGGTCACGGTCATCGGCACCATGAACAACCCCGGCACACAGCTCATGACGGTCTCCGACATGTCGAGCGTTGAAGCGGTGCTCATGGTGGACGAGACGGACGTGCCGGGCGTGAAGGTCGACCAGAAGGCCATGCTCTCGATCGAGGCCTACCCCGACCAGTCGTTTGAGGGGACGGTCACGCAGGTCGAGAACTCTCCCATCCCCAGGAATGATCCGGACCTGGAAGGGTTGATCACGACTTCCGACGCCATCAACTTCAAGGTCCGTGTGAAGGTCCTGCGCCCGCCGGACTCGATCCGGCCCGGCTTCTCGGTGACGGCAGACGTCATCACCGGCTCGAAGCCCAAGACGTTGGCCGTGCCGCTGGCCGCGGTCATCATCCGGGACGACCCCAAGGGGGAAAAGACGGCCGCGGGACGAATCAAGACCCAGACGGGCGTCTATGCCCTGCGCAAGGGGAAGGCGGAGTTCGTTCCCATGGAGCTTGGTCTCGCGGGCGAGCTGATGGTCGAGGTCTCGCGCGGGATTTCCCGCGACGAGGAGATCATCACCGGGCCCTTCAAGACGCTGCGCACCCTCAAGCACGGCGACCGCGTGAAGCTCGAGAAGGTCAAGAAAGGGGCCGAGGGGGAAGCGGTCCCCTCTTCCTAGCATGTCCTTGCGCGAGCTTCTGGCCGTCGCGCTGCAGGCGCTTCGGCGCCACAAGATGAGGTCTTTTCTGACGCTTCTGGGCGTGATCATCGGGGTTGCGACCGTTGTGTCGGTCGTCTCGATCATCAGCGGCCTGAACAGCTATGTCCGCAACAAGGTCCTCAACTTGAACCCCGACGTGCTCGTCTTCACCAAGTACGGGATCGTCCGGACGCGTGACGAGTTCATCCTCCAGCGAAGACGCAAGCCTGTGACGCTGCGGGAGGCGCGGCTGATCGAGCGGGAGTGCCGCACGTGCGGGGCGGTGGGCGCTAAGGTGGTCCACACCGACGCCGTCCATGTCGGCCGGCGAAAAGACCCCGACGCTCAGATCGAGGGGCACACGGCCAACATGCAGTCCATGATGCGGATGGATCTGGAGGCCGGGCGTTTCTTCAGCCCGGTCGAAGAAGAGCACGCGGCGGCGGCGGCCATCATCGGCGCCGAGGTCAAGGATCGGCTCTTTCCCGATGTCAGCCCGGTCGGCCGGACGATCTATGTGCGCGGGTATCCGCTGCGAGTCATCGGCCTGGCCGTCCGCAAGGGCAGCATCCTCGGCCAGAACCAGGACAACGTGGTCGTAACCCCCATTACGTTCGTTCAGAAGATCCTGACCGCGAGCGACGAGGTCGCCATTTACGTCCGGCCACGCGGCGGGCTTGCCGGGATCGACGCGACGCAGAACGAGGTCCGAACGATCCTCCGCGCGCTGCGCAAGACCCCGTACGGCTCGGAGGACCCCTTCGGCATCCTGGGCTCGGAGGCGTTCCAGACGCTCTGGAAGTCGCTGACCGCGGGGGCCTTCGCCCTGATGATCCTGATCTCCGGCATCTCGCTCGTGGTGGGCGCGATCGTCATCGCCAACATCATGTTTGTCTCGGTCGTCGAGCGCACAAAAGAGATCGGCATCCGGCGGGCGCTCGGGGCCCGCCGTCGGGACATCCGCCGGCAGTTTCTCCTCGAGGCGGCCCTTCTGGCCTCCGCGGGCGGCGTCGTGGGGGTGCTGCTGGGGGCGCTGATCGCCCTTCTCGTCAATCAGATCTTCCCCGCGCAGGTCCGTCTGGCCTTCGCGGTGGTCGGCGTCGGCGTCGCCGTCGTCACCGGTGCGCTCGCGGGTCTGGCCCCTTCCGCGGCCGCTTCTCGTGTGCCGCCGATCGAGGCCCTGCGTTTCGAGTGAGGACACGATGAACCGATTCAAGGAGGTCTTCCGCAGAGGTTTTGCCGAGAACGTGCGCTTCGGCGTCAGCGCCATGCGGGAGCACAAGCTGCGCTCGGGCTTGACGGTCCTCGGAATCGTCGTCGGCGTGGCGACGGTGATTGCGATGGTCGCAATCGTGACCGGATTCAACAACAATGTCATCGGAAACTTCCAGGCGTTTGGCGCCAGCCGCATCGAGTTCAAGAAATACAAGGACCACTTCGGCCCGCCGGGCCCCGAGACCGAGGAGGAGCGCCGGCGCCCCAACCTGACGATGGACGACGTGCTGGCGATCCGCGCGGCGTGTCCGGAAGCCTCGGCGGTCTCCGCGCTGGCGGGCTACTTCGACGCGGAGATCCACGTCAAGAATGGGAATCTGGAGGGAAACAACCCCTACGTTCTGGGCGTGGACGAGTATTACCCGACCGCCACGGCGTACTCGATCGGTCTCGGGCGCTTCTTCACGCCGGCGGAGGTCGAGCGCGGCGCGCTGATTGCGGTTCTGGGCGGCGAGACCCGGGAGGCGATCTTCCCGGCGGAGGATCCCCTCGGCAAGGACATCACGGTCAACGGGCTGCGCTACCGCGTGGTCGGCGTGCTCGAAAAGAAGGGAGCGCAATTCGGCTATTCGCCGGACAACAAGATCGTTCTTCCCTACAAGGCCTTCGAGCATCAGTTCGCGTTCCAGGTGCGGCAGGGTGGAGTCAACATCAACGCGGTGCCCCGCCGGCCGGAGGATGTGGAAACGGTGATCGAGAAGGCGACCGCGGTGTTGCGCGTGCGTCACCGCATTCCCTTTAACAAACCGAACGATTTCGAGGTCGACACGCCGGACCAGCTGATCGGCCAGTTTCGCGCGATCACGGGCGGGGTGAGCGGCGCCATGATCCTGATCGCCTTGATCTCGCTTGTGGTCGGCGGCGTGGGGGTCATGAACATCATGCTCGTCTCCGTCACGCAGAGGACGCGAGAGATCGGGATCCGCAAGGCGGTGGGCGCCTTGCGCCGCGACATCGTCCGGCAGTTTCTGACCGAGGCGATCACCTTGACGACGATCGGAGGAATCCTGGGCGTGGCGTTTGGCACGTTTGCCTCCGGCCTCGTGCGGGCGTTGGTGCCGGCGCTGCCGACCACGGTGCCGTTCTGGTCGGTGCTCGTGGGCCTCCTCGTCTCGATGTCGGTCGGACTCTTCTTCGGGCTCTACCCGGCGGTCAAGGCCTCGCGCCTGGATCCGATCGAGGCGTTGCGGTACGAATAAGGGCGGATTGGTTCATTTGGTCATTGATCCATTGGTTGATTGGGCCGGGGAAGGGATCTTTCGGCTGCAATGAACCGATGATTCAATGAATCAATGAGTCAATTCAGGCCGCCCATCCTGGTCCGGCTCGCGTACCTGGGCCGCAAGGAGGATGCGATACGGGAGGGACAGCGCGGCGTCGCGCTCTCGCCCGTGACCAGGGATGCGTACATCGGCCCCTACAACCAGCACCAGCTCGCGCGGATCTACATGCTCGTGGGCGAGCCGGAGAAGGCGCTCGACCGGCTCGAGCCGCTCTTGAAGATCCCCTACTACCTCTCGCCGGGTTGGCTCAAGAT
>JBOGJN010000407.1:0-1288 GCA_050745445.1 Thermoanaerobaculia bacterium | reverse complement strand
CCTTCTCGTTCAACCACTGCAACATCGAGGTCGTGCTGAACGATACCGAGGCCAACAAGGCCGTGGACGTGTTCTACGTGCGCTCGGAGGGGCGAAAGCTGGGCAACGAGAGAGCGCGGAGGCTTTGCGGGGAGCTGGAGCGGGCGTGTGAAAGCGGGTCGTGAAGGCTGGTTGGGCCGCAACCCGGCGGCCGCGGCACCCGCAAGACCCCTTTGCTCAGCTCTTTAGCGACTTGATCTCCAGGGTCGCCTGGCGCAGCTTCTGGGCGAGCACTCGCGCGATGTTGGTGACCAGCTTGAGCCGGACCCGCGCGCCGAGCAGCGAGCCGTCGTTCTCCAGGTTTTCGTAATTGAGGAAGAGGCAGGACAGATCCGTGTCTGCCACCACATCGGCGGAGCGCACGCCGTGGTCGAACATCGCCATCTCGCCGAAGGCGGAACCGGCCGAGAGGGTCGTGATCCTCCCGCTCCTGCGATGGTCCACCGGCACGATCACGCTGACCTGCCCGGAGAGGATGAAATAGAGCCCCGTCGCGGGCTCTCTCTCGTGGAAGACAAAGCCGCCTTTCTGAAAGGTCTTGGGCTCGAGCAGGGACTCGAGGCCGCCCAGCTCCTCTTCCGTGAATCCCGCGCAAAAGACCTGCTTGGCGAGCGGCGCCTCCTCGGCGGTGTACGAGGCACGTACCGCCAGCAACCGATCCTCGCACCACTCGAGGGCGTGGTCCACGTCTTCGTACCTGAAAAGCGGCGTGTCGCGCAGATGCGGGACATGTTTTTTTATGATAGAGGCAATGGCGTACTCGTCCCGTATGCTCGTGAAGAGGACCGTCTTGCCCTGAGCGTCGAGCGACTGGAGCAGGTGGCCGAGAAGATTCGTCGCCCCGTCGTTGATCGCAGCGACCCTCCGGAAGTCGAGGATTAGATAATCGATATCCTGCGCCATACGCATGGCTTCGCTGACGACGATCTCGGCCGAAGCGAAGAGGAGGTCGCCCTGCAGCTCCAGCACCACGACCCGATGACCCAGCTCCCTGAGGAGCTTCGTCTGCTCCGGGCTGCGCGTGCGTTTGGAGCAGACGAGCCAGCCACTGTAGGTGGAATGCATGACCGAGGCGGCGATGGTACGCCGGGTTCGGAAGAGATGCAGGCCGAAGTGGCTGGCGAACCGCGTGCAGACGGCGATCCCGCGCGCGCTGTTTCCATGCTCGTCGAGCTTCGGGGAGAACACCGCGATGCCGAGCTGTCCCGGCAGCACGGCCAGGATCCCACCGCCGACCCCGCTCTTCGCG
>JBOGJN010000406.1:0-19049 GCA_050745445.1 Thermoanaerobaculia bacterium | reverse complement strand
AGTCGTGAACCCGGGCCGCAAACGGCTCCCTCGATGAATCCCCAATCACCAATTCCTCTGTTTCCGGCGTATCCTCACCCTGGCGTGGGTAAAGGCATGACACGCTCCCCGGCGACGGTTCTGTTCGTGGCTCTGCTCGGGCTGGAGCTCTCTCCGGCACCGGCGCGGGCCAACGGCATGGCGAGCGTCGGAGTGGATTCGCAGGGTCGCGTATTTTTCTCCGACTACCTCCACAACCGTGTCTGGCGGATCGGCTCGGACCAGGAACTGACGGCCTGGGTCAAGCGAAAGCACACGCATCACCTCGTGCTGGACGAGAATGGCACGCTCTACGGCGAGAACGTTCCCTCCGGGGGCGGCACGCCGAGCCTCTGGCAGATGACGGCGGAAGGCGTCTTGACGGAAATCTTCCGCGCGACCCGCAAGGGACACGCGGTCAATTATCAGGGAACCGTCTTCACGATCGATCGCAGCGGCAACCTCGGCTTCCTGCGCGACTGCCAGCTGGTGCGCGTCTCCCCCGACGGCCGGCTCACGCCCTGGGCCGGGCGCCGCTGTTCCGGAGATGTCTGGGGAAGCGACACGTTGCGGTACGGCCATCTGCACGGTTGTCTCGCCTGGGGTCCCGGGGGCGACCTCTTCTTCAGCGACGCGCGCACGGTGCGACGCGTCTCCCCGGACGGAACGGTCTCGACTCTTGCCGGCAAGACGACGACGCTCTTTGCCGATCCGCAGCCGGGAGAGGAGCGTCTTGCGCGTGTCGTGGGCCTGGCTGTTGGTCGAGACGGGAGCTTGTTTGTCGCGGAGCACGACACGGGACAAGTCCGCAGGATTTTTCCAGTCGCTGACGCCTCCACGGTCGGCAAGTTGAGCACTCTCTGGTCGCCCATCGGCCTCGGCATTTCCGGAAGCGACCTCTACGTCGTCGCACAGCTGCGCGCCCCGACCCCGGGCTTCTTCTCCGGCGCCGTGGACAACCCGAGCGTCTTCAAGATCTCCCCGGACGGAACGGTCGCACGCGTGACCACCGTGCACGGCCGTTAGCCTCGTGGCCGGGTCCTTGCGGAACCAAGGCTAAGATTAGGCCGTGATACTCGAGGCCGCCCGGAGAGTCCTCCAGATCGAGGCCGACTCAGTACGAGACCAGATCAACAACCTGGGTCCGGCGTTCGTCGAGGCGGTGGAAGAGATCGCCGCGTGCCGGGGCCGAATCTGCGTGACCGGGCTCGGCAAGTCGGGCCTGGTCGGGCAGAAGATCGCCGCCACGCTGGCCTCCACCGGCACTCCTGCCTTCTTTCTCCACGCTGCCGAGGCGAGCCACGGGGACCTCGGAATGCTCGTGGCGGGGGACATTGTGCTGGCGCTCTCGTCCTCGGGAGCGACGCCGGAGGTCCTCAAGCTGCTGGAATTCGCGCGGGCCCGGTCGCTGCGCACGATCGCGTTCACCGGCGCCTCCGGATCTCCGATTTCCCGCGCGGCCGACCGCGCGATCTCGATCACGATCTCGCGGGAGGCCTGTCCGTTGAATCTCGCCCCGACGGCCTCGACGACCGCCATGCTCGCGGTCGGGGACGCCCTGGCGATGGCGCTCTCGGAAGTGCGAGGGTTCAAGGAAGAAGACTTTGCGGCCCTTCATCCCGGCGGCCGGCTCGGGACCCGATTCCTCAGGGTCAGGGATCTGATGCGCACGGGCGAGCGCGTGCCGCGGGTCTCGCGCGACACGCCCATGAGCGAGGCGATCCAGGAGATGTCGCGAAAGATGATGGGCGTCACCGCCGTTGTCAACGGTGCGGGCGCGCTGCTCGGAGTGATTTCCGACGGAGACCTTCGCCGGCTCCTGGAGCGCGACCCGGCGCCGCTGTCGCGCACGGCCGGTGACTGCCTGCATGCCAACCCGAAAACGATCGGGGCCGAGGAGCTCGCCTCGGCGGCGCTTGCCCGGATGGAGGAATCGAGGATCACCTCCCTCTTGATCCTGGACGAGCACGGCCGGCTGGCCGGCGCCTTGCACCTGCATGACCTGCTGTCGGCTGGCGTCGGCTAGCAAGAATTGGCGATTGGTGATTTGTGATTGGTGATTTTCCGAGGAAATACGTCACCGCCTTAATCACAAATCACAACTCGCAAATCACAAATTCCTGATGACCACCAGCCCCAAGCGCGGGCAGCCCAAGATCCGCGCTCTCTTTTTCGACGTGGATGGAGTCCTGACCGACGGGCGCGTCTATCTCTCGGACGACGGCCGGGAGTTCAAGGTCTTCAATACCAAGGACGGCCACGGCATCAAGAGAGCAGTTCAGGCGGGTCTCCAGGTGGCCTGGATCTCGGGCCGCACCTCGCGTGCGACAGAGCTTCGGGCCCGGGAGGTCGGGGTCCGGTACTGCTATCAGGGGGTCGCCGACAAGCTCAAGGTCTATCGCGCCCTTTGCCGCCGCTGGAACGTGACCGCAGCGGAAACCGCGGCCATGGGAGACGACGAGCCCGACGTGCCTCTGCTCGAAGAAGCCGGCTTCTCCGCCTGTCCGGCCGACGCGGCGCCGCCCGCCCGCAAGGCCGCCGACGTGGTCTTGAAGCGCGCAGGCGGCGACGGCGCGGTGCGGGAGTTCATCGAGCACATCTTGCGATACAACCGGCTGGTGGAGCGGCGTTAGCCAACGGCCGTTAGCCGTTAGCCGGAGTACGACGCGAACGGTTTCGTAGTTCGGTTCACGGCTCACGGCTCACGGTTTACGGCTCACACGGCTCACGCGGCCGCGTCCCGCCGGCGAAAGATCCAGGCCACGCCAATCCCGAGCAAATAGAGCAGGATCATTGGAGCGGCAAAGACGCATTGCGTCGCGACGTCGGGCGTGGGCGTGATGACGGCCGCGATGAAGAAGATCACCAGGACCGCGTACTTGAACTTCGAAAGCAACCACTTCTCCGAGACGACGCCCATACGCGCCAGAAAAAAGATCAGAATGGGCGTCTCGAAGCAGAGGCCCAGGCCCAGGATCAGTTTGATGGCCGTCGAGAGGTACTCGTTGATCGTGATGACGGCGTTGAAGTTCTTCCCGACGCCGATCAGGAACCCCACGACGAGCGGGAATGCCTCGAAGTAGCCGAAGGCGCATCCCGCCAGAAAAAAGACGAGACCGGCCAGAACGAATGGAAACACCCATCGTTTCTCCCGGCGGTAGAGGGCCGGAGCCACGAACAGCCAGAGCTGCCAGAGGATGACGGGCGAGGCAGCAATCACACCGGCAAACAGCGAGACCCGGAAGTACATCAGGAAGGGCTCGGTCAGCGTCGTGTAGGAGAGGTTCTGCCCCGGCGGCAGGACGCGGCGGACGGGCAGGGCCAGGATCTCGAAGAGCTCCGCCCGCCATGCCCAGGCTGCCAGAAAAGCGACAAAAACGGCGATCAGGCAGATGATCAGGCGTTTGCGGAACTCCTCGAGGTGATCAAAGAACCCCATCCGGGGGAGCTCTTCCTCCTGCTCGCCCGGACGCGCCTCCTCCGGCGAGCGGCGCGGAAGGAACCTCCTCAAGCGGGCGAGATCGGCCGGGAGTCGGGCTTCGGCGCGGTCTCCTCCGGCGCGGAGGAGCGGGCAGGGGCCGAACCAGACACGGTGTCCTGCACGGATCCAACCTCTTTCCGGATGGAGGAGACTTCCGCCTTGCCTTGCTCGATCTCTTGTTCGATCGTCTTCTTGAGCTCGTCCGAGGCCTTCTTGAACTCCGCCAGACCCCTTCCGATCGACCGCCCGATCTCCGGCAGCTTCTTGGGTCCGAAGACCAGCAGGGCCACTACGAAGATCAGAATCAGCTCGGGCATTCCGATCGGGCCAAACATGTTTCCCCCCCCAAGAGTCGCAATTGTAATCCCGGCGCATTCCGAGGACGTAGGAGGTGGGACGTAGGAAGGAGGGCACACGAACGAACCCTACCTCCTACGTCCTACCACCGACCACCTCACCATGTCACAATGCGGCTTTCAGGAGGATCTCTTGAGCCAGGTACGCTCCCGCTTCTGGGTCGCCCTCTCGCTGCTGGCTGCCGCCACGCTCATCGGCGGCGCGGTGGGCGAAAAGCTGGTGGCCTCGCCCGAACAGGAGATGCCATCCCCCGAGGAGTACGCCGATATCCTGACGACTCTCTCCGAGTGGGCGCCCGAGTCGATCCCGGCCGAGAGGTTCGTCTACGCGTCGATCAACGGGATGCTCGCGAGACTCGACCCGCATACGGCGTTTCTGGAGCCGGACGAATACGCGGCCATGCGGGAGAAGCAGCAGGGCTCCTTCTTCGGACTCGGCATCCAGATCCAGAAGAGGATGGGCAAGATCACGGTCATCGCGCCGATGGAGGGAACACCCGCCTACAAGCAGGGCATACGCGCCGGCGACGTGATCACGCATATCGAGGACGAGGAGCTGCGCGAGGAAGCCTCGACGGATGACGTAGTCCGCAAGCTGCGCGGCCCCAAGGGAACCCACGTCACCATCACGATCCGCCGGCCCGGATTGAACGAGCCCATCCGGATGACGATCACGCGCGCCGCGATCCCGACACTCTCGGTCCCCTACGCATTCCGGATCACTCCGGAGGTGGGCTATATCCTCCTGCGGGATTTCACGCACACCTCCAGCCGCGAGCTCGCGGCCGCCGTCGAGAAACTCGAGAAGCAGGGCATGAAAAACCTCCTGCTCGACCTCCGGGGCAACCCGGGGGGCGTGCTCGAGCAGGCGGTGGACGTGGCCGACGTGTTTCTGCCGAAGGGTTCCAAGGTCGTCTACACAAGGGGGCGCATGGCTTCCTCGGGACAAGACTTCTACGCGCCGGGAGAGGGGCCGCACTTCGACAGTCCGCTGATCGTACTGGTCAACCGCGGATCGGCCTCCGCCTCCGAGATCGTGGCAGGCGCCGTCCAGGATCACGACCGAGGACTGGTGGTCGGGCAGCGGACGTGGGGCAAGGGTCTCGTCCAGAGCGTGTACACACTCCCCTACGGAGCCGGACTGGCCCTGACGACGGCTCGGTACTACACGCCGTCGGGACGCTGGATCCAGCGCGACTACAGCGATCTGCTGGCCTATGTGAACCCGGAGGACCCCGACGGGACGTTAGCCGGAAACTCTCCCGAGCAAGGGCCCCGGCAGAGCGGGCATCCCTTCTTCACAGACGCCGGCCGCACGGTGCAAGCCGCCGGCGGCATCACACCGGACGTCATCGTCAAGAACAACTTCGACTCGAAGCTCCTGACCCAGCTGCTCGCCCGCAGCATGTTTTTCAACTTTGCCGTGGAATGGCTTGCCAAGCACCCCGACGTGAAGGAGGACCTGGCCGTCACGCCGGCGCTGCGGGGAGAGTTCTTCCGCTTCGTCGAGGCCTCCCGTTTCTCCAGCACCGAAGAGCTCGAACGGCAATGGAACGAAGACCCAAACCGCAGCCTGATTGATCTGGCGATCCGCATCGAGATCGTGAACGCGAAGTTCGGCCTGGAAGCGGGACGTCGGATCCAGGCCACCGGGGACACGCAGATTCAGAAGGCGCTCACTCTCTTCGACGAAGCGGCCCGGATCGCGGCCCTGCCAAAAAGACCGGTTCCGTCCAGCGCGTCCCGCTCGGGCCAGTAGCGGGTCCGGAACAGGCCGCAAACCGTTCTAGGGTCCCTGGTCGATCGGGAACGATCACCGAGAGGAGTCCGGGATTCAGAATGAAGTTCCGCGGCGGAAAGATCCTCGTCTCCCTGGCCCTGGCGGGTCTGCTCCTCGCCCTCTTTCTCAAAGGGGTAGACCCGCGCAAGACCCGGGATGCGATGCTCGGCGCCTCAGGCAGCTGGCTGTCGGCCAGCGCGGCGCTGGGCCTCTTGACGTTCCTCATGCGCGCGATTCGCTGGACCTGGATTCTCCGGCCCGTTGCGCGGGTTCGTTTCTCGCCGGCGTTCCGGGCCACCGCCGCGGGTTTCGCCGCCAACAACCTGCCGGGGAAGGTTGGAGAGGTGCTGCGCCCGGCGCTTCTGTCTCGCTCCGAGAGACTGCCGTTCTCGCCGCTCTTGGCCTCGATCGTGCTGGAGCGGATCCTGGACGGAGCCACGGTGATTTTCTTTCTGCTTCTGGCCCTTTGGGTTCACCCTTCCAACCGGGCCTCGCTCTCCCTCCTCGGCTTGCTTCCTGCCGCCGCCCTGTGCGCACTCGTCGCGGCAACGCTTTTCTCGGTCTTCCGCCGCGCCCAGACGGAACGCTTCTTCGAAAAGCTTTGGCGTCTGCTTCCGAAGAGGCTCCAACCGCGGGCCGAGCTTTTCGCCGCCGCGTTCGTGGATGGATTCGCTTCGCTCAAAAGCCCGGCACTTCTGACGGGGATCGCTGCAGGCTCCCTCGGCATGTGGCTCGTGATCAACTTGCAGATCTACTGCGTCCTGAAGGCGTTCCGCCTGGACCTTCCGTTTTCGGCCAGCTATGTCGTGACCGCCGCCGCCGTCCTCGGGCTGGCGGTGCCGACGCCGGGCGGCCTCGGCTCCTACCAGGCGGCGGTCGATCAGGCCCTTCGAAGCTTTTTCGGCGTTGCCAAAGAGGCCGCGGCGGGTGTCGCGATCCTCGCCTGGGCGACCTCCTTTGTGTTGATCACGATCATTGGTCTCGTCTTTCTCGCGTTGGCCGGCGGGCAGAAGGCCCGGGAGACGGCCGGGGGCGGGCCCGGGCCTGTGGACGGAAGACCGGAGACGGGGGAAGATAGGGGTATGAAGGGGACGACGCGGCGTGCCTGATTTCGTACTCCATCTTCCATGAAATGCCCTTTCTGCGCCGGCTCGGACGACCGCGTGGTCGATTCGCGCGAGAGCCGCGAAGGGGAGGTCATCCGGCGCCGACGGGAATGCATCTGCTGCGGGCGCCGCTTTACCTCCTACGAGACGATCGAGGAGATCCCCTACATGGTCGTCAAGAACGACGGCCGCCGCGAGAGCTTCGACCGCAAGAAGCTCCGGGCCGGCCTGGGAAAGGCGTGCGAGAAACGCCCCGTGCCGCCGGCAAAGCTCGACGCCATCGTGGACGAAATCGAGACCCGGCTTCACGACACCGAGGAGCGGGAGATGGCCACGAGCCAGATCGGCTTGCTCGTGATGGAGCGGTTGCGGGAGCTCGACAAAGTCGCCTATGTGCGATTTGCTTCCGTCTATCGCAAGTTCGAAGACGTAGACGAATTTCTGGATGAGCTCAAAAGCCTCATCGGTCGTGGTCAGACGAAGGTGATCCCATGAAGAACGGGAAACGGAAAACGGAAAACGGAAAACGAGACGCAAAGAACGGGATGGGCGACCCCGTTCGTTTCCCGTTTCCCGATTTCCGTTTACCGGGAGCATTCGGATGCTGAAACGGGCCGCAAAGTTCTACGGGCCGATGGTCGAGCTGTCGCGGCTCCAGAGCGAGCTAAACCGCCTCTTCACCGCTTTCGTCGAGACCAACAAGGGCGTCGGGGCCTCTGGCCCCTCCTGGGACCCCAACGTGGATCTGGTGGACGACGGCGAGCGAATCCGTGTTCTGCTCGAATTGCCGGGCGTGGAGGCTGCCGACCTGCGCGTCACCATCCGCGGCCGCGTGCTCACCGTCCGCGGCGCCAAGAAGGGGCGGATCCGCTCCCGCGAAGGGACTCGTTTTTTTTGCATGGAACGCTACTTCGGCGCCTTTGTGAAGTCTGTCCCGCTCCACCGCCCGGTCAATACCCACCAGGCCCGTTCGATCCTCAAGAACGGCCTGCTCGAGATCATCCTCCCGCGCGTTCCGGACCAGCGAGAAAAGGAGTACGAAATCCCGGTGAAGAACGCGGAAGAGGAATGACAGAAAGAATTTGTGATTTGTGATTTTTGATTTGTGAATGGGAACTGAGAACTGATAACTGACGACTGAAAACAATTCATGGCCGAGACCGAAGAAAAAGAGATCGTGACCGAGCGGGAAGCGGACCTTCCGATTCCCGACATCCTGCCCGTGCTTCCGCTAAAGGATGTCGTCGTCTTTCCCTTCATCATCCTGCCGCTCTCGGTCTCGCGGGAGAAGTCGATCAGCGCGGTGGACGCGGCCCTGGCGGAGCAGCGGATCATCATGCTCGTGGCGCAGAAGGACGGGCAGAACGAGACGCCGCGGCCCGAGGACCTCCACGGCGTGGGAACGGTCGCCGCGATCATGCGGATGTTGAAGCTGCCGGATGGGCGCATCCGGCTGCTCGTGCAGGGGCTCTTGCGCGCCCGGATCGACTCTTACCTGGCCGAGGAGCCCCACCTCAAGGCCAAGATCACCCAACTCGAGGAACAGGCGACAGCCGAGGAGCTTCCGCCGGAGCACGAAGCGCTTCTCCGCAGCGTCAAGCAGAACCTGGAGAAGTCCGTCTCGCTCGGCAAGAACATCTCTCCCGAGGTCATGGTGATCGCTGCGAACCTGGACGATCCCGCGCGTCTGGCGGATCTCTCGGCTTCGAACCTGGAGTTGAAGCTCGAGGACGCACAGAAGATTCTCGAGTCCACCAACCCGATCGAACGGCTGCGGCTCGTCAACGAGAGCCTCACCAAGGAAATCACGGTTTTGACGATGCAGCAGGAGATCTCTTCTCAGGCTCGCGGCGAGATGGACAAGTCGCAGCGGGAGTACTACCTGCGCCAGCAGCTGCGGGCCATCCAGCAGGAGCTGGGGGAAGGCGAGGAGATTTCCGAAGAGTTGGCGAACTACCGGAAGCTGATCGGCGAAAGAAAGATTCCGCAGGAGGCGGCGACCGAGATCGAGAAGCAAATCAAACGGCTCGAACGCAGCCACCCGGACTCCGCCGAAACGGCGATCATCCGCACCTACCTCGACTGGATGACGGGTCTGCCCTGGGGAATGCTCTCCGACGACTCCGAGGATATCGACCGGGCCCGGCAGATCCTCGACGAGGACCATTACGACATCGAGAAGGTCAAGGAACGGATCCTCGAGTACCTCGCGGTCCATGCCCTGAAGAAGTCGCTCAAGGGCCCGATTCTCTGTTTTGTCGGGCCGCCGGGCGTGGGAAAGACTTCACTGGGGCGTTCGGTCGCCCGAGCCCTCGACCGCAAGTTCGTCCGCCTGTCTCTGGGCGGCGTGCGGGACGAGGCGGAGATCCGGGGGCACCGGCGCACTTACGTCGGCGCGATGCCGGGGCGCATCATCCAGGGCATCCACCAGGCCGGGACCTCCAATCCAGTGTTCATGCTGGACGAGATCGACAAGATCGGCGCCGACTACCGCGGGGACCCGAGCTCGGCGCTTCTGGAAGTGCTTGACCCTGAGCAGAACTTTTCGTTTCGGGATCATTACCTGAATGTCCCTTACGACCTCTCGCGCGTCCTCTTCATCGCGACCGCCAACATCCTCGATCCGATCCAGCCTGCTTTCCTGGACCGCATGGAGGTGATCCGGCTCGCGGGCTACACGCTCGAGGAGAAGAAGGCCATCGCGCGCCGGCATCTGGTCCCCAAGCAGCTCGAGGAGAATGGCCTTACGGAGGCGAATGTCGAGTTCGGCGAAGGCGGGCTCTCGAAGATCATCGAGGCCTACACACGCGAGGCCGGCCTGAGGAACCTCGAGCGCGAGATCGGATCGATCTGCCGCAAGGTGGCCGTCTCCGTGGCCAAGGGCAAGACGCGGCGGTACCGCATCACGGGAGTCTCGGTCGAAAAGATGCTCGGGCCCGTCAAGCACTTCGCCGACGAGCTCTTGAAGAAGGACCAGGTCGGTGTGGCCACGGGCCTCGCCTGGACTTCGGCCGGCGGCGACGTTCTCTTCGTCGAAGCCCTGGCGGTCCGCGGGAAGGGGAACCTGCGGCTGACAGGGCAGCTCGGCGAGGTCATGAAGGAGTCTGCCCAGGCGGCCATGTCCTACGCGCGGGCGCACGCAGCCGAGCTCGGCATTCCGGAGGACTTCTTCGAAACCCACGACGTGCACGTGCATGTGCCCGAGGGCTCGATCCCGAAGGACGGACCGTCGGCCGGCATCACCATGGCAACCGCCATGATCTCCGCGTTCACGCACCGGCTGGCGCGGCGCGACGTGGCCATGACCGGCGAGATCACGCTGCGAGGCGAAGTCCTTCCGGTGGGCGGTGTCAAGGAAAAAGTGCTCGCCGCGCGTCAGGTCAAGATCACGACGGTCATCCTGCCGAAGTTGAACCGGCGCGACGTGACCCAGATCTCCGCGCGTATTCTCCACGGCATTCGTTTCGAGTACGTGGACAGTGTGGACGAGGTGCTCCAGATCGCGCTGCTGCCCGAGGCCTCCCCGCCCCGACCGGAGCGTCCGCCGGGCCAGGCGGCGGCGCCCGGTCGAGAGATTCCGGTCGAAGCAAACCGCGGCAAGGCCGTCGGGCCGCGGGCCTAGCCGGGCCGGGAAACGGTAAACGGTAAACGGGAAAAAACCGGGCCCCGAATGCGGAGATCCGTCTACCGTCTCCCGTCTCCCGTCTTCCGGCTCTCGGCGGCTCAGGCATGAAGCCCGAGGACCGGTTCGTCGAGAGGCTGCGTGCGCTGCTTCCTCACGATGACCGGGTGCTCATCGGCCCCGGGGACGACGCGGCGGTGTTCTCGGCTGGAGGCGGCCAGTACGCAGTGACCACCGACATGCTCGTCGAGTCGGTCGACTTCCTTCCAGAGGAGGACCCGGAATCGATCGGACGCCGCGCCATCGCGGTCAACCTCTCGGACCTGGCCGCCATGGGCGCCCGGCCGGAGTTCTTCCTGCTTTCGATCGCATTCCCTCCGTCCCGAGGCCAGGATTACCCGCTGGCGGTTGCGCGGGGGGCGCTCTCGCGCGCCAGCCCTCTTGGGGTCCCGCTCGTCGGCGGGGATCTCTCACGCGCGCCGGCGGCCGTCGTGTCGGTCGCGCTCTGGGGATGTTGCGGGGGCGTCTGGCTCACGCGCTCGGGCGCTCGGTCCGGGGATCTCCTCTTCCTTTCGGGGTTCGCCGGCCGCGCGGCGGCCGGGCTTCGCCTGGCGAGCCGGGGTCTGCCTCCGGTCCCCGGGTCCTCCGGGCTCTTGCCGCAAGAAGAACGGGAGCTGGTGGCCGCCTACCGCGATCCAGAGCCGCGGATTGCGCTCGGCCTCGACCTGGCCCGCGAACGGCTCGCTCGCGCGGCCATCGATGTCTCGGACGGGTTGGGAGTCGACGCGGCGCGCCTGGCCCGGTGCTCGGGCGTCCAGGCCGTTCTCGAGAGGGAGAGAATACCGGTCTCACCCGCCCTCGCCGCGTTTGCCGAACACGAAGGCGTGGACCCGGTGGAGTGGATGCTGGCGGGCGGAGACGATTATGAGCTGCTCTTTACGGCTCCCGAAACCGCGCTGACCACGCTGCTCGCGGGTCGCCCGGGCTGGGGAGTTGCCATCGCGCGGATCGGATTCATCCAGACGGGCCAAGGCGCGGTCCTCCGGGACCGGCGCGGGGCGGAGCGTGACATCGCCGCCATCGGCCACGACCACTTCGAGGCCCGTCCGTGAAGCTGCCCACGCGGGCCTTCCGGCGCCGCCGGCATCATCCGCTGCGCTGGAGACGGCGCTTCCGGGTCCTCGTCCTCGACCTGCTCGGGCGCGAGGAGTCCCCCGAACGCGTGGCCGCCGCGATCGCGCTCGGCATCGGAATCGGATTCTCCCCATTGATCGGTCTCCACATCTGGATCGCGCTCGGACTGGCCCTCCTCTTCCGTTTGAACACCATCGACGCCGCCCTCGGAAGTCTTGTGGGCAACTTCTGGACCTGGCCTCCGGTCTTCCATTTCGGATACCGGCTGGGCCGCCTGTTGCTCGGTTCCCCTCACCGCAGCATGCCGCGCCTCAACTGGACACCGCTCCTGCAACAGGACATGACCTGGGTTCTTCACCCGATCCGCACGGCCCACGAGGTCTTCGGACCTCACGCCTTCCTGCCACGTCTCTGTGCGTTTCTGCTCGGCACCACGATCCTCGCCGTCCTCATCGGCCTGGGCACCTACTTTGTGGCGCGAAGTGTCCTCGCTCTCTATCACCACCGGCACCCCCGGATCGCGGCGCGAGCGGCCCGCAGCCGGAGGCACAAGCATCGGCTCGGCCCGCCACACGCCGCGGGAGACTCCGCCGCCGAGCCCCTTCAGACGCCCGAAGAGAGGGCCTGAAGCGTCTCGCGGAACAGCCGGGGCGCAAGCCTCTCGAGGGAGTCCCGGAGCCCCGCAAACCGCCTGCCGTAAGCCTGGTCCCGCCGCGCGAGCCGCATGAGGGGCGCGAGATCCTCGGCCGAGCGCGAGACGCGAAACGCTCTCTCGCGGGCCAATCCCTCGGCGAAAAGCCAGCCCTCCTGAGCGTCCCGCTCCGCGAGCAAACGAAGCGCCGGGAGGTTCGCGGGATCCCGGCGGGAGGCCTCGCGCGCCTGGCGCGCCGCCTCGGACCGCTTTCCCTGCCGCAGCAACCAGCGGGCGAAGTCCGTCCGGACCGCGACGGAATCCGGCCCGAGCGCGACGGCCCGCCGCCAGTCCGCGAGCGCCCCGGGCAGATCCCGCTTCGAGCGCAGGAGCGCCAGCCTGTAGGCCAGCGGCAAGGAATCGGACTTGTGCTCGAGTCCGGTCCGGTAAGCGTCCTCGGCGCCTTTCAGGTCTCCCAGAGCCTCGCGCACACCTCCCAGGCCGAAGTAGCCGTTCTCGTAGGAAGAATGGACCGCGACCGATTTTTCATAGGACTTCTCCGCCTCGGGGAGGCGTCCGAGGGCTCGCTCCACTCGTCCCCTGCCGGCCCAGGCGTCCCAGTACCCGTCGTAGATCTCGATCGCGCGCTTGTACTCGGCGAGCGCCCGCCGGTACCGGCCTTCCTCGGCGAAGATGTAGCCGAGGTCGTAGTACGCCTTCGCGCTCCGGGGGGAGGTCGCGACGAGGTTTGAGAACAGGGCTTCGTCGTTCCACCAGACGGCGTTGCGAACGACCGCCCGTGCGGCAAACAGGAGAGCAAGCGCGGCAAGCGCCGCCCGACGCCGGCCGGACCATTGCACGAAGCTCTCCGTGTCACCGGCCACGAGCGCGCCGAGCATCAGGCAGATTCCCGCCGACGGAAGGTAGGCGATCCTCTCGGCAAAGACCGTTCCAATCGGGAAGAGCAGGTTCCCGGTCGGGAGCATTGCGACACAGAAAAAAAGAAATCCCAGGGCCAGAACACGCCCGCGCGGCAACCGCGCCAGCGCAGCGCCGACTGCGGCCAGAAGAATCAGAACCGAGACGATGGCCAGGGGCGACGCGGCCGGGACCGGCCGGATCGACCAGGCCGACTCGTCCGCGGAGAGATGGAGAGGAAGGAGCGACCGCCCGAGGTATCGGTAGAGGACGACGATGGCGTTCGCGGCCCGCGGCAGGAACGGGAGGGGCGCCAGCGGATTCTCGACCTCGAAGATCCCGCTCTCGCGCGCCTTGAGGGCGCCGCCGAGCACCCAGGAGCGAAGCGCGAAGACCCCGCCGAGCGTCAGGGCGGAAAAAGCGCCAAGGGGAAGCCAGCGTCTCAGGGCTGTCCGAAAACGCTGTCCCGGGTCTGCCTCCGCGGCAAAGAAAAAGAGAACCAGTGCGAGTCCGGGAGCCACGGCGCCGCTCTCCTTGGTGAGCACCGACAGCGCGTAACACGAGATCGCTCCCGCCAGCGCAAACGCGGAATGCGCCGGCTCCCGCAAGAGCCGCAGGGCCAGATGCAGGAAGCCAAGGGCAAAGAGGGCCGAGAGCGTCTCGCCTCGCCCGACAAGACTCGTGACCGCCTCGACGTGAATCGGGTGAACGGCGTAAAGAAGCGCCGCGGCGCAGACCGCCGGGGGCGTCACCCCGACCCTGAGCAACAGCGATGCGAGCAGAAGGGTGGCCGCCGCATGCAGCAGCACGTTGACGACGTGAAAGGGCACCACCTGCCGGCCGTGCACCCACCACTCCACGGCGAAGGAGAGCAGCAGAACCGGCCGGTAGGCGCTCCCCGATCCCCGGGGGCCTCCAAAATACGAGGCCGTGAGGATCTGGGAAAGGTTGCGGGTCGTCCGGATGCGCGGGTTGTCCCGCACGACGGCCTTGTCGTCGTAAGTGAAGTTGCCCGTGAAGCCGTTGGCGTAGACGACGACACAGGCCGTCACGAGCAGCGCAGCCCAACGCAGCCGTTCCCGCTTCGAAAACGAGCTGTCAGCCATCAGCTATCAGCTATCAGCTACCAGCTATCAGCTATCAGCTGGGGGCGTTCAAAAAAAGACTGAGAGCTGACAGCTGAGCGCTGAGAGCTTCCCTCAATGGCCGGTGCGCGGCCGGGCAGCGACGTTGAGTTCTCGAATCAAATACAGAAGCGCCTGCCGCGACAACCCCAGGTCTCGGGCCGCGCGGCTGCGGTTGCCCCCGGTCCGCTCCAACGCCTCGCTGATCAGGCTTCGCCGGTGCGCGTCCACGCGGGAGCGGTAGTCCGCGGAAGGGCCTGCGACGTGTTTTGGCCGCCGCACCGATTCGGGCAGGAGCGCCGGCGAGACGACACCGTCGGACTCCGCCAGCGCCGCCGCCTGAGCGACGACATTCTGGAGCTCCCGAACGTTGCCCGGCCAGCCGTGAGTCGAGAGAGCCAGGAGCGCCTCGGGAGCGAACTGGAGATCTCCCCGGCCGTACTCCCGCGCGTAGCGGGTGAGGAAGTGCCGCGCGAGCAGGAGCGCGTCCCGACCCCGCTCCCGAAGCGGCGGAAGAAGGATCACCGCCACGTGTAAGCGGTAATAGAGGTCCTCCCGGAAGCGGCCCGCTTCCACCTCGCGCGCCAGGTCACGCGAGGTCGCGGAGACCACCCGCACATCCACCGGGCGTGCCCGGTTCTCGCCGACCCGGCGGATCTCGCGCTCCTGGAGGGCCCGCAGCAGTTTCGACTGAAGCGGCAACGACAGGTCACCGATCTCATCGAAGAAGATCGTCCCGCCGGCGGCTTCCTCATAGAGCCCGCTGCGGTCTCGGTCCGCCCCCGTGAATGCCCCGCGCGCATGGCCGAAGAGCTCGCTCTCGAGCAAGGCCGGAGGAATCGCCGAGATGTTGACCGGGACAAAGGGGCGCAGGGCGCGCGGAGAAAGCGCGTGGACGGCGAGCGCGACCGCCTCCTTGCCGGATCCGGATTCCCCGAGCACGAGCACCGTGACGGGCTGCGGCGAGAATCGGACCAGCCGCCGGTAGGGCTCCTCCATGGAGGCATCGGCCGCGACCACGTTCAAACGCCGCCAACCCGCCGCGAAGTCGGAAGGGGGAACCGGAGGCAGGAAGCGAAACAGCAGCGTCTCGACCGTCCAGGCGATCGCGTCCGCGGTCTCTTCGGGCACGGTGGGCCAGAGCGACAGCCCGTAAGTGGCCGCTCCCGCTTCGAGGCGGCGGACCACCCCGGGCTCCGCCGCGGTCTGACCCAGGGACACGATGGATTGTCCGCATCGATCGGCGATCACGAGCCCCGAAAGACCCAGCGCGGGAAGCGGCGCCTCGCGCTCTTCGCCGGCGAATGCTCCCGCCACGGCGGCCCGCAACGCGCGCAGCGCATCGGCCGGGACGACGACAGAACTTACCCGCCCGGGCCCGAACACTCGATCCGCGAGCGCCGAGCCGCCACGCGAGCGCAGGATGCGCTCCGCGCGTCGGAAAGGATCGGCCGGCCGGCCGGCCGCCGGTTGTTCACCCAAGAGAGCTCGCCAACGCGCGGCAGTCTCTGCGGCGGCGTACTCGTCGCGCCCGAAAACCCGATCGAGATCGCTCCAGGCGGACTCGGGAGGACGTCCCGACTCTTTCCAGGAGAGCTCGCGCAGGCGCTCGCGCGCGCGCAACTCGCCGTGTGAGCGGTCTGGAGGATGCGCCGCGGCCGCCCCGTAGGCCTCCCGCGCCGCTTCGAAATCTCCCAGGTACAGGAGCCGGTCCCCCTCCTCCAGCCACAGCTCTCCGATCTCGAGGCGGTCCGCCAACCGCTCTGCCAGCGCGCGCGCCTCCGCGTTGTCGCGTCCCGCGCTTTCGAGCTGTCCGCGCCGCAGGGCGAGCCGACTCCTGTGGTGAAGGGCCACGAGCGTTCTGAGAGAGTCGTCCTCCTCGCGGGCGCTCGCGAGCAGCGCTTCCACCTCTTCGGAGGCCGCCTCCCAGTTGCCGCGGTTGATCGCGATCTCGAGCCGGTTGCCGCGGGCGGTGCGCACGAGATCCTCTCGGCCCGCCGCACCCGCCAACGCGATCGCCTCCTCCAGAAGCGACGCGCAGGAGTCCGGCCGACCCGCGTGATAGAGGGTCGTCGCCAGGTCGAGCAGGATCCGCGCGCGCTCGACCGGATCGTCTCGCATGACCGCAAGAGCCTCCTCCAGGCGCGCCACGGCTGCGGCGAAGTCTCTGCGGTCGCAAAGACCCAACGCCTCCCGGGACAGGAGCTGCGCCGTCAGCGAGTCGTTCTGCTCCGCCACCACGAGGGGACGCCAGCGGTCGTAGGTCTCCTTTTCCTCCCGGAATCTTCCCGCCAGCGAGTAAACGTCCGCGCGCGCGAGCGCCGTCTCCACGCGCTGCGCCGCCGGGAGAGCCGCCCCGATCCGGTCCGCCTCGCTCAAGAGATCGAGGGCCGCTTCGTGCTCCCCTCCCCGCGCCCGGCTGGCCGCCTCGACACGCAGGGCGCGGACTCTCTCGCCGGCGGGAGCGTCGGGGAACTGCCGGCGCCAGGCCGCAGCCCGGGGCCCCGCCTCGGCCCTGCGGCCGCAGAGACTACACACCTCCGCGAGCCGGAGCATCGCGGCGCGGCGCTGCGGAGCGGAGGCCTGCGTGGATTCCACGACACGCTGCAGACGTCCGGCCGCCTCTTCGGGCCGGCCACCGGCGAGCTCCCGCTCCGCTTCGAGCGCCTCGAGCCAGGAAGGCAGGCTCTTGCCCGCCGCGGAGGCAAGGCGGCAGGACAGGTTGACCCATCTCTCCGCGGGCTCCGAACCTGCGCGAGTCAGCCAGCGCTCCCCTTCCGCCAGGGCCTCCTCGACGTCGCCCGCGGCAAGAAGAAGCTCGATCCGGCGTCCAGGCTCGGTCTCGGCGCTCGTCCAGCGGCGGCAGAGCTCTCGCCTGCGAGAAGCCGAGAGGAGCACGCGATGCCGTTGCGGCAGGCGCCAGTTTCCTCCGGGTTCGCGGACCAGCTCCCCGCGGGACTCGAGGCTCGCCAGCAGGCGCGATAAGTTCCGGCGACGGGGCAAGACCCGTTCCAGCCCGGCAGGCGCGACCGGAGCCTCGAGCGCGGAGAGCAGCTCCAGCAGTTCGCGCTCGGCTGGCGGCCGCTCGTCTGGTTGCTCGCACAGTCCCCTCGCGGCGGCGACCGCCGGCAGAGGAGCCCCGCCCGTCGCGTCCGAGACAAAGGCGCTCCACTGATCGGAGGAAACAATTCCTTCGACCAGGTTTTCCGCGCCGGCGGGATCCGTGTGCGCTCGTTCGGCCAGACCCTCGTAGAAGCGGAGCGAGGCGGTGAGTGTTCCACACGGCACCAGAATCTCCCGCCGCCATTCGTCGGGCAAAAGAGGCGGGGGCAGTGTCGCGGGGATTGCGAGCGTCTCGAGATCTCCCGCAAGACAACGAGCCGCGGCTTCGAAAGCGCGCCGGGATACGGCGTCCCAGCGCTCCGGCTCGACGGCGATCCACACCGCGCGGCGTCCGTTGGACTCCCGGTCGTGCCGCTCGCGCAGTTGCCGGACGGCCGAGGCAACCCCGGCCGGACAATCTTCCAGGCCGAGCGCGCCACCCGGCGTCAAGCCCGAAGAGCTTGCGGTAAAGACGCGGGCGGTCCGGTTGGTCAGCAGCGCGCGCGCCTTGGCGAGAAGCGCTCGCGTCGGGGCGCTTCGCAAGAAACCGCCGCCCCAACCGATCGTTCGGATGCGTGCTTCCGCGGCGCCGGGCGCCGAGAGCTCCGGGAAGAGCCGATACACGCTCGAGACCCAGAACTCCGCCCGCCGGAACGCCGCGTCCGGAGCGAGCAACCGGTCGAAGAGCTGGCGCGCCGCCGGCGGACCGATTCGTCGCCCGCGCAGAAAGATCCGGTGAAGAAAGGCGGCCAGCACGACCGAGGGAGCCGGTCCGGGCCCCCCGCGCCGCACAGCCGCCGGCGTGCGCGTCAGCCAGAGACGCGCAGCGCCGCCACGGCAATCCCACAGCGCCTCCGTCAGGTCCGCCTCGTCCAGCCAGAACCCGGCGGACTGAAAAACCGAGAGTGCGGCGGCCGCCTGGAGAAAGAGCGCCGGGGAGTGTTGACTCGGAATCCGCCCGGCCGAGATCCTGCGCCCCGCCACCGGCGGGCGTCGCACAAGAAACTCTTCGCCTTCGACCGCGAGATCCGCGGGCAGCGGCAGCGTCGCGTGCTCGAAGGCAAGAAACTCGAGCCAGCGCTCCCTCGTCGTGGAGAAGAGAAAACGCTCCACCCCCGGTGGGGGTCCTGCCGCGCGAGCATCCATCACGGGTTAGCGCTCTGAAGTGGGCGGGATCATATACCGGACCGGAACCGTCAATCGTTAAGCGTCAAGCGTGAAACGGGGCCCTCTGAGCTCCTCCTGATCGTTTTACGTTTCACGTTTCACGTTTCACGCGTCGCGAACCACGATCTTCTCCAGATCCCGAAAGAAATCCGGATAGGACTTGGCGACGCAGCCAGGGTTCTCGAGGAGAAGGCCGGGCAGCGCCAGGCACAGCAATGCCGCGGCCATGGCGATCCGGTGGTCGCCGAACGTCGGCAGACGCGCGAGACCGGCTGGGCGTCGAGCGGGTCCCTCGACGTCGAGTCCATCCGGATACGCGGCCGCCTCGACTCCGACGCTCGACACAAGCGCTGCGCAAGCCGCGATCCGATCGCTCTCCTTCCACCGCAAATGGCCGATCCCCTCGAAGCGGCTCCGGCCCGGAGCCAGCGCCGCCAGCGCCGCCAGCGCCGGAACCGCGTCGGGAAAATCCGTGGCTGTTACGGAAACAGGCGCGAGTCTGCCGGGGCGGCACGACGCCCGGAGGCATTGGGGGCCAGCCGAGATCGCAATCCCCATCCGTTCCATGACAGCGACCGCGGAAGCGTCCGCATCTTCCGAAGGCCAGGTG
>JBOGJN010000405.1:0-1659 GCA_050745445.1 Thermoanaerobaculia bacterium | reverse complement strand
GGCTTGGGTTGGAGAGGCGGCGGGGGGTGGGGCGGGTGGGGTTGGCCGTATTACGGACCCTACTACGGGCCCTACTACGGCTCTCACGGTCCGTATTCCCCCTACCCGCCGGTGTGGGCCGCTATCGACACCGACGTTTCGCCCGAGGAGGCACGCGTCTACCTCGACGAAAGGTACATTGGCATCGCCGACGAGTTCGACGGTTATCCGGGCTATCTCTATCTGAGGCGCGGTCACTACAGGCTGGAGTTCAAGCTCGATGGGTATGAGACGAAGACGGTCGAGATCGAGGCGCGGCCTGGCACGAAGCTGGACATCGACGAGAAGCTCCACAAGATCCCCGGCGCCAAGCGATACGGTTCCTACGAAACGCCCACGCCGGAAGGCGGCGTGCAACGCTTCTTCGGGAAACGTTCGGGTTCGGGCCAGGCGGCGCCAGACCAGGACGCAACACCTGGCGACTCCTCCGCTCCAAACGACCGGGACCGTCCGGGGGCGACTGTCGGAGGCGAGGAGAGTCCCGAGGTTTCGCCGGGCAACAGCTGGCGAAACCCGGAGAACAGGGAGGTCTCGCCGCCCCCGCAGGCCGGGGTCGGGGGCGAACCCGGGGGACAGCCGGTCCGATCGCGGCTGCGGCTTCATGTCGAGCCGGCCGACGCGGCCGTCTATGTGGATGACCGCTTCGTCGGCACCGCAGAGGAGGTCGGCTCGCTCGAACGCGGCATCGCGGTTTCGCCCGGCAAGCACACGGTGACAGCCTCCCGACCTGGATACAAAAACCGCTCCGTGGAGGTCGAGGTTGGAGCGGGAGAGTCACACCCCGTGGAGGTGACACTCGAGCGTTAGCCGAAGCGCGAGCGCCGCCGCCGCTTTCTCGATCCGGCCGACGGACGGATTCCTTTCGCCCGATCTCGATTTGGACGTATACTGTGACTGCCCGAAGGAATCGGTGGAGGAGTCTGAAAGAGCCGGTGGCGTCTCCTAAACGGTTTGTCATGCCTTCCGCCAGTCGCGGTAGCTCCCAGGTCCGCACTCTTCCCAGATCCTCCCGATCCCGCCGGTTCAGACGGCCCTTCCGCGATTCCTTCGGGCCCTAGTGTCCTGAGTCGTAAGTCATGGAACATAATGTAGGTCTCGTTGGTTTTCGGTATAGAGAAGGGGGATACCGATGCGACGAGGTCGACCGATCCCGCAGTTGGAACTGAGCGTGGAGGAACGGGAGACGTTGCAGCGCTGGGCGCGTCGACCCAAGACGGCGCAGGCGCTGGCGCAGAGAGCCCGGATTGTGCTGGCCTGTGCGGGCGGCATGAACAATGGCGCAGTGGCTCTCGAGGAGGGCGTCACGCGTCAGACGGTAGGCCGATGGCGCAGTCGCTTTCTGAGTAGACGTCTGGACGGGCTGCTCGATGAACCCCGACCCGGGGCGCCGCGCAAGATCATGGATGCCGCCGTCGAGCAGGTTCTGCGGCTGACATTGGAGAGTAAGCCCAGGGAGGCCACCCACTGGAGCAGCCGGATGATGGCCAAGCGTAGCGGCCTGTCTCAAAGCGCCGTCAGCCGCATCTGGCGAGCTTTCGCCCTGCAGCCGCATCGGGTCGAGACTTTCAAGCTCTCCAAGGATCCCCTCTTTATCGAGAAGGTCCGAGACATTGTGGGGCT
>JBOGJN010000404.1:0-2718 GCA_050745445.1 Thermoanaerobaculia bacterium | reverse complement strand
ACTTCGGACTGGCTAAGCTCACCCACCAGGAGGAAGGCTCCCAGGCGACCAACCTGCCCACGGCCACCGCGGGCACGGAGCCCGGTGTCGTGCTCGGACCGCTCGGCTACATGTCGCCCGAACAGGTGCGTGGGCGGCAGGCGGACGCGCGCAGCGACATCTTCTCCTTCGGCGCGATCCTCTACGAGATGCTCTCGGGCAAGCGCGCCTTTCATGGCGACTCGGCTGCCGACACGATGTCGGCGATCCTCAGGGAGGACCCGCCCGACCTCTCCGTCACCAACCAGGCCATCTCCCCCGGCCTCGAGCGCATCGTCCGGCACTGCCTCGAGAAGAACCCCGAACAGCGGTTCCACTCCGCCCACGACCTGGCCTTCGACCTCGAGACCCTGTCGGGCACATCCGCTACGAGCGTGGGAGCCGTCACGGCCGCCGCGGGCAGCCCGGTTCTGCACATCGGCGCGCTCCGGCTCGCCCTGTTTGCCGTCGCCGCAATCGCCGGCGGAGCCGTTTTCGCCCACCTCTTCTGGCGGCCAGCGAAACCGGCGACTCCCACCTACCGGCGGCTGACGTTTCGCCGCGGCAACATCGGGACCGCGCGCTTTGCGCCGGACGGCCGCAGCGTCGTCTACGGCGCCTCATGGGAAGGGCAGCCGATCGAGATCTATACCATTCGGCCCGAGGGGCCGGAATCGACTCCCGTGGGCGTGAAGAACTCGGATCTCTTTTCCGTGTCCCCGTCGGGCGAGCTCGCGATTTCTCTCCGCGAGCGATTCCTCGGAGGACCGGCGGGCGTCGGGACGCTCGCCACCGTGCCGATCGGCGGCGGAGCGCCGCGATCCATTGCCGAATTCATCGATCGAGCCGAATGGACGCCCGACGGCAAGCAGGTCGCCGTTGTGCGCTTTCTCGAAGGACGCAATCGGACCGAGTTGCCGCTCGGAAAGATCATCTACACCTCGGAGCGCCGCCTTCGCGTTCTGCGGATCTCGCCGCGGGGAGACCGGATCGCGTTGCTCGAAAGTGCGGCGGAAGGCAATTCCCTGCTGACGGTGGATCTGGCCGGAAAGAGCACGACCCTGGTGAAAGCCGGGATCCGGGGCCAGGGCCTCGCCTGGGCCCCGTCCGGCGAGGAAATCTGGTTCGACGACCGCGGCGAGCGCGGCCAGTCCGTTCTCAATGCGGTCGATCTTTCGGGGCGGGTGCGCACGCTGGCCACCGCGCCGGTCGGGCTGATCGTTCACGACATCTCGCGCGACGGCCGGGTCCTCGTCGAGCGGTGGGGCAGTCAGCCGGGGATCGTCGGCCTGGCGCCCGGGCAAGCGCAGGAGCGCAGCCTTTCCTGGTTCGACGGATCCTCCCCGGCCGGCCTTTCCGACGACGGCACCACGATGCTCATCAACGAGAGCGGGGAGGCCACCGGCCGCGCGGGCGCGTACTACCTGCGCAAGACCGACGGATCACCGGCTGTCAAGCTCGGCGAGGGGGCGGCCCTGGAGCTCTCTCCCGACGGAAAATGGGTTCTCGCGCGCGCACCCGCCTCCGAGAAGAACCTGGTGCTTGCACCGACCGGAACCGGTACAGCCGTCACGATCGAAGAGCAGGGCTTCCAGCGCGTGTCCGGCGCGACGATCTTTCCCGGCGGAAAGCGGCTGCTCCTGCTTGCCGACGAGCCGGGCAAGAAGCGCCGTCTCTATGTTCAGGACCTTCCGTCGGGCAAACCACGCCCGATCACCGAAGGAGCGCTCAGGTATGGCGGACGCCCGATCTCTCCGGATGGACGCTGGATTGCCGCCAACGGAGAGTGGACCGAGGACATGTTTCTGGTGCCGACCGAAGGCGGAGAACCGCGAACAATACCCAACACGAAGGATCTCGATTTGATCCGCTGGACGCCCGACGGAAAGTTCCTGTTCGCCGCCCTGACCGGGACGATTCCCGCCCGCATCGTCCGCGTCGACGTTGCGACGGGCCGGCGCGAGCAGTGGAAAGACCTCGCCCCGCCGGAGCTCTCCGGAATCATCTCGATCGATCCGGTCCTCCTGACGCCGGACGGAAAGTCCTACGTCTACGGTTACGGCCGGGCTGCCACATCCGACCTCTACATCATCGAAGGGCTGAAGTGACGCCGGGCCGGGCGCCTACGGAAGATTGATTCTCAATCCCTACGGCAGGTATTGGCGGATCTGCTGCTTCCACCACGGCCAGTCGTGGCCGTAGGGGGCGTCCCAGATGTCCCCGCGATTGGGGATGCCCTTCTCGTTGAAGATGCGGATCAGGTCTTCTGAGCCCTGGAGGATGTTGTCGGTCTGGCCGGTGACGATGCACAGCTCCATCCCCGAGAGCTTTCTCACCCATTCTGCGTCCATGTTGGGCACGCAGGCGGTTGGGCAATGGAAGTAGCAGGTGTCGTCCCAGTAGCCGTCCAGAAACGAGTGGATGTCGTACTTACCGGAGAACCCGACGACCTTGTCGCAGACGTCGGGATGCCGCAGGCCAAAATTGACCGCGTGGTACGCGCCGAAGGAGGCGCCGAGTGTCGCGACTTTCGCCAGGGTCTGTCCCTTCTCGCGCGCAAAGGGAACGACTTCGCCGTAGACGTACCGGTCGTACTGGTCGTGCCGCCTGATCCGCTCAGACGGCGGCCGCCCCTTGGCGTAGAAGCTCTCATCGTCCACGCTGTCGACACAGCAGACCTGGAGGCGCCCGTCCTCGATC
>JBOGJN010000403.1:0-3099 GCA_050745445.1 Thermoanaerobaculia bacterium | reverse complement strand
GGATCAAGATGTGCATCGACATCACGGGGGAGGACTTCACGACGATCCACCACGAGCTCGGCCACAACTTCTACCAGCGCGCTTACGACAAGCAGCCGCCGCTCTTCCGCGACAGCGCCAATGACGGGTTCCACGAGGCCGTGGGCGACACGATCGCGCTCTCGATCACGCCGGAGTATCTTGTCCGGCTAGGCTTCCTCGCACAGGCAACCGACGCCTCGAAGGACACAGGATTGCTCTTGCGCAAGGCGCTCGAGAAGCTCGCGTTCCTCCCGTTCGGTCTCCTGATTGACCAGTGGCGCTGGAAGGTCTTCTCGGGTGAGGTGACCCCCGAGAACTACAACGCAGCCTGGTGGGAGCTGCGCAAGAAGTATCAGGGCGTCACGGCGCCTCTGTCCCGAACCGAGCAGGACTTCGATCCGGCCGCCAAGTACCACGTCGCGGCCAACGTCCCCTACATGCGCTACTTCCTGGCCGACATCCTGCAGTTCCAGTTCCACCGCGCGCTTGCCCGAGCCGCGGGCTGTGCGGGTCCCCTGCACCGCTGTTCGATCTACGGAAACAGGGAGGCGGGCAGGAAGCTTGCGGCAATGCTCGCCATGGGGCAAAGCCGCCCCTGGCCCGACGCTCTGGACGCCCTGACAGGGCAACGGCAGATGGACGCAACCGCCATCCGCGACTACTTTGCTCCGCTCCAGAAGTGGCTGGACGAGCAGAACAGGGGCAAGCCCGTCGGCTGGTGAGGGGTTAAGGCCCGATCAGACTTTTGGAGTTAGTCGCGGCGTCTGCCGGGGCCGCTTCACCGCGAGTCCGGCCGGATCTCCTGCGGGCGCTTGCCGCGGTCCGCGGGGTCGCGGCGGGCGTGCCTCCTCGCGTGAAAGGGCACCGCCGCATAACAGATCGGGCACTTCAGGACACCGTCTGTCGGAATCGGCGCGAAGCGTGCCGATTGGCACGGGGAGCAATACCAGCGCGCGAACCGCCGCTCCCCGCGTTGGTCCTCCACGCCCACATCCTACCCCTCTCGCTGGCGGCCTGTAAGCCTGCAGTCTCGGCGAGCCGCCCTCACTCGTCCAGGCGGGCGCCGGAGAAGAGGGGCCGGCCCGCGAGCGCTGTGCGGAAGGCATAGGTGGCAAGCGCGGCGAGGACGAGCAGGACAAACAGCGAGTTGCCCGCGTGCCAGGCCGCGAGGTCCGTCGTGAGCATGGACTGCAGAAAATGCTGGAAGAGTCCCACCGAAATGAGTGCGAGAAGACCCAACCGCATCAAGACCAGAAGGAGCGCCACGCCATTGACGACGGCGAAGATTACCGCGATCCAGCTCTCCTCAAGATCACTCGGAATGCCGCTCGGTGTGGCGATCGCCAGAACTAGAACCAGAACCACGCCCGCAAGCCAATCTCTCTTCAGAAGCGCCCGCAGGAGGAAGAAGACCAGCGACGTGGCGATCGCGAACAGCATCGAAACTGCCGGGGCCAAGAGGAAGTCCGCGGCGACGTAACGCGGGCCGAGCAGTGTTGTCGGCCAGGCGAGGACGGGGGACGGCGGCGTCGCCTCCAGCCAGGCGCGCGTGAGGTACTCGAGCTTGCTTGCGAGAGCCAGCAGAACCCCTACCGCCGCGCCCACGAGGAGATCGCGTCCGACGAGCGGATCGCGAAGACGCCCGGTGACAAACCTTGTCCAGGAGATGATCGTGTCGGGAAATCGTCTGCGGACCAGCGGCTCGAGAGCAATGTAAATGATCCAGGCAAGGCACGCGAGAAAAAGCGCCAGACTCATCGCTCCAATGAAGAGTCGCAGCTCCGCGAAGGTCGGCACGTGGTTTCCTACGAGAACCCAGGAGAGAAGAAAAGAGACGAAGACGAAGGCCGCGAGCCGCAGGGCGCCTCGCCGGTCGCCCCGGCCGAGGCGCAGATTGCGCCTCGCTATGAGACTGCCTCCGAGGAGCACGGCCAGGAAGATGGCGATCCCGACGAGATCACTTGCTCTCTGGCCCGCTGTCCGCGTCATTTCCTGCATTCTGGCTGGACGGCTCCAGGGCCCCAGGAGCTCGAAGAAGATGGGCTTGCCGCGGTAGGCGGCCGCTTCGACACGCAGAGGCTGCTCGGGCCGCTCCGGCTGGCTTTCGGCCCAGGCCATCCGTGAGTCCGCGTAACTTGCCGGCAACCACTTCGGCGTGGCTGCCGCGAACTTTCCGGGTTCGAGACCAGCCTCTGCGAAGAGCAAGCTCCAGTCGGGAGCGGGGGTCGAAGCTGGCGACGCCTCGACTTGAGGCGGCACCGCCTCGAAGCGAATCAGGCGGCCGAGCGGGTCGAGCCGGACGCTGATCATTCCGGACGTCAGGGGCGGGGGATCTGTCTCACCAACGGAGGGCCCGGTGAGGCTCAGGAAATCTTTCTGAACTAGGTGAACGGGGCTTTGCCGGTACCAGAAGTAGAGCCCCGCCGGCCGCCCGTCGGCCATGTCCTTCCAGCGTGCTGCAGACCTGTCGTGTTGCTTGACGTAGTCCACGTAGTCGAAGTCGCGTGCGAACTCGAACGCCGTGCCGACAGGCTTCCCGGCATATCCCAGCCTCCGGACGATCTCGCGAGACCTCTCCGTGAGGACTTCGGGCGACTTCTCCAGGGACACCATTCCGTGGATCGATGTCTTCGGCGAGAGGTAGGCCGCCAGGATGGCTCCCAAGAACACTGCGGCAAGGCAGATCGATGCCAGAGCCGGCTTCATTCCTCCGACCTCGCCCGCCGCGGCGACCATCTCGGGCGACGGTGTCTCCCCGGCTGCAATGGCGGCGGCCAGCGGATCGCCTCCCGGCAGCGCCGCGGCCACGGAGGCCGCCGAGCGCGGTCTCTGGCCCGGCTCCTTCTCGAGGCAGCGCAGAATCGCGCGCTCGACCGAGGGATCGAGCCCGGGCGTGCGCGCGGACGGCGAAGTGGGCTGCTCCTCGCTGTGCTTGCGCTTCCATTCGGCCAGTGTCGCCGCCTGGAACGCTTGGTGTCCGGTGAAGAGCTCGTAGAGCACGAGCCCCAGGGCGTAGAGATCGCTCTGCACCGAGGCGCCCTTGCCCGCGAGCTGCTCCGGTGCCATGTAGGCGGGAGT
>JBOGJN010000402.1:0-3876 GCA_050745445.1 Thermoanaerobaculia bacterium | reverse complement strand
CCAGAGGCGCGGCCGCGACAGCTTGCGCCCCTGAAGGCTGGCGGGGTCAAGCTTTACCAAATCGGGATTCGATTCGGCGATCCGGGACGTGAAATCCTAACGCGCTATAGCATTGCGCGCCCGCGATGTGAATCGAAGCCCGTAACCCTTCCTTCTTGTGGCCCATCCGTCCCAGGCGGCCGGAGAGGCTGGAACGCAAGCTGGCGGAGGCGCGGGAAAAGCTCAAAAAGTGAGCCCGGCCGGGAGTTTGACCAGGTCGCTGGACTGACAGAGATAGGATGGGGCTCCGGTGAGTGCATCAGCGCAGGGAGGTTGACCATGAAGCAACGCACCCAAAGCCCGTCCGCAAGACCTTTCCTTCTTGTCTGCGCCGCAGCGTTTTTGCTGGCGTGCCTTCCCGCACAAGCGGCCAACTTCGTCCGCGAGGCCGTGCTCAAGGCAAACAGTGACAACGTCAACACGGTCGCTTTCAGTCCGGACGGCAAGATGTTGGCCAGCGGCCACAAACGGCAGGTCATCAAGCTCTGGTCGATCCCGGACGGTCGGGAGCTGAGGACGCTGAAAGGCCACAAACTACAAGTCTGGGCGCTCGCCTTCAGCCCCGACGGCAAGATGCTCGCGAGCGGAGGCAACGACGAAGCCATCAAGCTCTGGTCCGTGGCCGACGGAAAGGAGCTCATGGCGCTGAAGTCCGGACACAACGTCCTGTGCCTGGCCTTCAGTCCAGACGGGACGATCCTCGCCAACGGCGTCGAGGGCAAGACAATCACCCTCTGGTCGATGCCCGAGGGGAAACCCCTTCCGAGCATCAAGGGGCACGCGGACGATGTTTTTTCCCTGGCCTTCAGTCCGGACGGAAAGACGCTGGCGAGCGCGAGTGAAGATAAGACGATCAAGCTCTGGTCCATCCACGACGGGCGCGAGATCAGGACCTTGAGAGGCCACGGCGACGACATCAACTCCGTCGCCTTCAGCCCCGATGGGACGATGCTCGTGAGCGGGAGCGAGGATGAGACGGTCAGGCTGTGGTCCGTGGCCGACGGACACGAACTGAAGGCGGTGAAAGGGGACAACCGGGACAACGTCAAGGTCGTGGCCTTCAGCCCGGACGGAAAGACCGTCGCCAGTGGCGGGAACAAAGACAAGAAGATCCGGCTCTGGTCCGTGCCGGACGGGCAGCAGCTGCCGGCCCTGCAGGGGCACGCCAAAGAGGTCAATTGCCTGGCCTTCAGCCCCGACGGGAAAATGCTGGCGAGCGGCAGCGATGACTCTTCCGTCATCCTCTGGGTGGACAAGGACGCGAGAAGATAGAAGAAGACCGGGGGAAGGCACTTTAGACCTCAGTCCCGCTTCTCCCCGCCCGATGACGACGCGGTGGCTGCCTTGCCGAGCGCCGCGGGAAAAGCATCGTTGCCCATGAGCTTTCGGATCGCCTCTCGGAGAGCGCCTTCAACGGACTCCTGTGCGTTTCCTCCACTGACCACCTGCGCGGAGTGCTCGAAGGCGCCGACGACACGCTCGGCAAAGAGGACGTTTCCCGCCGGATCTTTGACCCTCACCGCGAAGATGACCTCGCCGACGCAGCGAAAAAAGGCGAACATGTTGGCGAAGGTGTTCCAAAACTTCTCCAGCTCGACCTTTACGACGACCTGACCGGCCCCGATTCGATAGCCTCGGTTGGCAAGCTCCTGCTCGATCGATTTGCGGAGGAGCTCCACAACGTCGTTCGCGGCGAGGATGGGGACGGACTCGAGAATTTTGGTGCCGACCCGGTCCTTGACCGGCCGCTGGTCCTCCACTTCGACCTGGACCTGGACGGCTCCGGCGCCTGGAACGTCCGCCGGTTGGCGCTGCGGGGTGTAGTGGATCGTTATCGTTGCGGAGGACAGACCGCATCCCGCGAAAGAGAAGGCGACGAACACCGCGCCCAAGAGAAGTTTCACTGCCCCGCTGCCTCTGGCTCGAGCCCGCATGAGGACCTCTTTCTCCGTGCCGTGCAGCCGCATGGGGGAGGCTCGCCAAGTCTGGACTTGCGTCCTACTCTATCACCGCCGTTTCCCGGGGATCGGGCCGTGGCTGGCGGCGGCTTTGAAGCTAGAATCTGGCCTCCCATGGACGAAAAACAAGGAGGAGGACCTATGTTGCGACGATTCGCGGCTTTCCTGGCCATGCTCTACGCCGTGTCGGCGGCGCCTTCGGCGCTGGCCCAGCTCCAGACCCCGCTTCCCAGCCCCAGCGCGACGGTCGCGCAGACGATCGGCGTCACGAGGGTCGAGGTCGTTTACAGCCGGCCGCACGTGAAGGGCCCCACCCGCAAGGAAGAGCGGGTGATCTGGGGCACCCTCGTGCCGTACGACAAGGTCTGGCGCACCGGCGCGAACAACGTCACGAAGTTCACGGTGGACGGCGACATCACGGTCGAGGGTCAGAAGCTGGCGGCCGGTTCGTACGGCCTCTTCACGATCCCCGGCAAGGATGAGTGGACGGTCATCTTCAACAAGCAGTCCACGGGCTCTCCGGCCGACTACAAGGCGGAGGCGGACGTCCTGCGCGTGAAGGTGAAACCCCAGGCGATCCCCATGCGCGAGATGTTCACGATCGGATTCCCGCAGGTGACGACGAGCTCCGCGGAGCTCGTTCTGGCGTGGGAGAAGCTGGCGGTCGTCGTGAACCTCGCCGTTGACACGAACGCGCAGTTCCTCTCGAACGCGAAGGATGCCGTCGCCAAGGCGAAGCCCGACGACTGGCGCACAGCGTTGACGGCCGCCCGCTACCTGTACGAGAACAAGTACGCGCCGGCCGACGCGGCGGCGTACCTCGACAAGTCTCTCTCCATCAAGGAAACCTTCGCGAATCTCTCCACGAAGGCCGGCGTGCTGGCCGAGGCGGAAAAGAAGAAGGAAGCCGTGGCAGCCGCGCAGAAGGCGCTGGCGATGAAGGACGCCGATCCCAAGCCCAGCGCCGAGGCTTTGGCGGACCTGGAGAAGAAGCTCGCGGAGTGGAAGGCGGCGAAGTAGCGGCCCGGACGCAATGCCGCTCAAAGTCTCCTCGAAAGGAGATCGTGACCGTGATGCCGAGCGGAACCGGCGAAGACGCGGCTTCGATCGACGGAATCATCCGGGCGATCTACGAGGTCATCTCCGGGCCGGCGGGGGCGCCGCGGGACTGGGAGCGGGAGCGCAAGCTCTTCATTCCGGGCGGGCGCCTCATACCGACCCGGCCAAGGCCGGAGGGTGGAGCGATCGCCGACGTCTTCGACCTCGAGGGCTACATCGGCTCACGATCGCCGATGTTCGAGAAAGACTCCTTCTTCGAGACTGAGGTCGCCCGCCGCACGTTTCGCTTCGGCCATATCGCCCACGTTCTCTCCGCGTACGAGCTGCGGCGCTCGCCCGGCGAGAAGCCCTTCATGCGGGGAATCAACAGCCTCCAGCTCTTCCACGACGGGAGCCGGTGGTGGATCCTCTCGATCGCGTGGGACAACGAGCGTCCGGGAAACCCGCTGCCCGACCTGCAGGCCTGACCGTGGGCTCGACCCGCCTTCACATGCCCGGGTCGTCTGCCGAAGGCCCGTAGATGGAGGGGACCTTGCCGCCCATGGGCCGGATGTAGCTCGAGAGCTGGCCGCGGTGGTGAATCGCGTCGAAGAGGAAACCCCAGAGCATGTCTCCCAGATTGGCCTCCCAGGCGACCTTCCCTTCCACGAGGAAGCGCACCTTCTTGCCCCAGGCCACGTCGTCGAGCTTCGCCAGCCGCTTCTCGAGCTGTGCGGCGTTGCGCTCGTAAGCGCCGATCGATTCGGCCAGAGCAGGCGCCGGCTTCTGGACGAAATTCACCTCCGAGCGGTCGACGAGGTCGCACGCATCGTGCAGCTCG
>JBOGJN010000401.1:0-4921 GCA_050745445.1 Thermoanaerobaculia bacterium | reverse complement strand
TACGGGGACGCCGACGTGCACGCGTACTTCTCCCCGTACGAGTCCCCCTACGAAGCCTACATGGCCCTCATGCACATCCTCTCCGACCTCGAGCGGCGGCTCTCCCGTCCGCGACCGCTGTCGGCCGCGGTCCAGCCGCGGGCCTAGGGGCGAAAGCTTTCAGCTCTCAGCTGTCAGCTTTCAGCCGGATCCGAAAGCGCGCAGTCTCCCGTCATCTGGAGCGCAGCTTCTTGTCGTCCCGAGCGCAGCTTCCTGTCATCCCGAGCGCAGCTTCCTGTCATCCCGAGCCCTTCGCCTCCCACTGTCATCCTGAGCGTAGCGAAGGATCTGCCCTCGTCAGTTCGATTCCTAGCCTCTCGGCTCAGGACAGGCTCCGCGAGGGATCTGCCCCCGCCGCTTCAAGCCGCCAGTCTTTGACGGGTTCGTGCCCGAAGGGCCGGGCCGGAGCAGATTCCTGGTCGCTACGCTCCTCGGAATGACACGAGAGAGGAGCGCTACGCTCCCGGGAAATGCGGTAGTTTTCAGCCGTGCCACTGCCAGCCATTGTCCTCGTGATCTGCGACGGGTGGGGCGAGGCTCCGCCTTCGCCGGGCAACGCCATTGCTCTGGCGAGAACTCCCGTGTTCGACCGCTGGAGGCGAGACTTCCCGTGGACGACGCTCGAGGGTTCCGGAGAGGCCGTTGGGCTCCCGGCCGGCCTGATGGGCAACTCGGAAGTGGGCCACCTGAACCTGGGCGCCGGCCGGATGGTGCCGCAGGACCTCCTGCGGATCGACCGCAGCTTGAGGGACCGCTCCTTCTTCCAGAACCCGGCGCTCGTCGAGGCGGCGGACCACGCGAAGCACCCGGGAGCGGCGCTCCATCTTCTGGGACTCGTGTCCGAGGGCGGCGTGCACTCTCACGAGCGGCACCTCTTTGGTCTGCTGGAGCTCGCCCGGGAGCACGGCGTCCCGCGTGTGCTCGTCCACGTCTTCACCGACGGCCGGGACACGCCGCCCCGCTCGGCGCTCGGCTGCATCGAGCGCCTGGAAGCGGCGCTGCGAAAGACGCAGGGCCGGATCGCCACGGTCTCCGGCCGCTACTTCGCCATGGACCGCGACGGCCGCTGGGACCGCATCGCGAAGGCCTACGCCGCGCTCGTCGATGGCAAGGGGTCCGTGGCCAAAAGCGCTCGCGCGGCGGTCGAGCAGGCCTACGCGCGCGGCGAGAGCGACGAGTTCATCGCGCCCACGGTCATCGCCCGCAAGGAGGAAGAGCCAGGCCGCCTGCGCAACGGGGATGCTGCCATCTTCTTCAACTTCCGCGCGGACCGCGCCCGGCAGCTCACGCGGGCTCTGACGGAACCGGACTTTTCGGAATTCAGGCGTCCGGAGACGCTCTCGCTCCACTTCGTCTGCTTCACGCGCTACAAGAAGGAGTTTCCGCAGCCGGTCGCCTTCCCGCCGCTCGTGCTGGCCGAGGTCCTCGCGCAAGTCTGGGCCGAACACGGCGTCCGGAACCTGCGTGTGGCGGAAACGGAGAAGTACGCGCATGTGACCTACTTTTTCAACGGGGGCGTCGAACGCGCCTTTCCGGGCGAGGAACGCGTGCTCATCCCCTCCTGGAAGGGGGCGACCTACGATCTACACCCGCAGATGAGCGCCGCCGCGATCGCCGACGAGGTTGTCCGCGCGCTCGAAAAGGGGTCCTTCGGCTCGCTCGTCGTCAACTTCGCCAACGCCGACATGGTCGGTCACACGGGCAAACTCCCCGAAACGGTGACGGCCATCGAGACGCTCGACGGCTGTCTGGCGAGAATCGAGACGGCCGCCGGGCAAGCGGGCGCCCTCCTGCTGATGACCGCGGACCACGGCAACGCGGAACAGATGATCGACGCGGCGATCGGGCAGCCCCACACGGCGCACACCACAAACCCCGTCCCGTTCGTGATCTGCCGCAAGCAGGAGGGCCTCGCCCTGCGGCGGGGCGGAACGCTCGGAGACGTCGGGCCAACGCTGCTGCAACTGCAGGGATTGCCGGTTCCAAAAGAGATGACAGGACAAGACCTGAGGCTTCCGAAGGAGATTCAGAGCCGGGAAACGGGAAACGGGAAACGGTAAACGAAAGTCATCCCTCTCGGTCTCCCGTCTACCGTCTACCGTCTTCCGACCCCGGCACGCACCCCTCGTACACTTCCGTCTCCGGGAAGAAGGCATACCAGCCGAACCAGTAAGCCCGATTGCCGGCAAGCCGCTCCAAGGCAGGAAGACCGGGAGTCTCTGGCAGCAAGGCCTCTTCCTCGATTCTCCACAGTGCACCGGTCGCGGGCTCGATCAATTTGCGAGGCGAGGGACCCTCCGCCAGGATCCGGCTCTGCCGCGCATAGGCTCGGACCGAGCCCGCCTCGGGATCGGCCACGAGGACGACGTTCTCCCCGGCGACCGCGTCGTTGACCACACGCTCGCGAAACAGGATCTCAAGCGGGTAGGCCTTTGCTGCCGCGCCCCGGCGAAGCCCATAGACCCAGGCCTTGGGTTCCAGCGACGGGTCCTTCTTCCACACGGGGAACATCGTGTCGGGACTTGAGAAGTACCTCCCGTAGAGGGCGCCCGGCGTGTAGTCGCGCCGGTACCCGGTCTGAAGGCTCACGACTGTGGTCAGGGGATGGCTCCGTCGCCACTCCTTCCAGCTCGTCACCGTCAGGGGAAGCACCGCAAGCACAATCCCCTTGCCCACGAGGGCGCCGGCCACGGGCTCACCTGTCAGGTTGCTCCAGAGCGAGAAGGTCTCCTCGTCGTACATGAGCTTGTTGGAGCGGTAGAGAAGACCTGAAGAGCCAAAGTGCAGCACCCGGCCGTCGGGCAGGCGCGTTCCGTAGGCGATCGCGGAGCCGCAGAGCGTGCAGTAGGAGAGGGCGAAGGGCTCGCCGGAGAGCGTGTCGTTGGCCATCTCGTGCCAGTCGAGGATGCGTTGCGGGTAGGCCCGAAACTCCCCCTTCCAGCCCACGCCGAAGACCGTCTCGGAATCCGTCAAGAACGTCGCCTCTGCGGCGGCAACGTATTTCGGAGACTTGAGGGCCGGGATGCCGTCCCTCTTCACGCCCCCCCAAACGATCTCTTCGGGCCGGATCGTGAGAGGCGCCGAGGGATCCAGGAACCGCGCAAAGGCAGGATCGATCCGCGCAAAAAGCCCCGCCTTCCATTGCCGATACCAGACCGCGGGACGGATCTCCTCGTGCCCGCCGACGTACTCGAACCAGGAGTAATAGCGGGCACCGAGCCGCTCGCCCGACAGCCCTTCCAGGCAGGCCACAACGTCGGGACGCGCCTCGGGAGCGGCAAAGAAGAGGGCATCCATGAGCGCCGGGATGAGCGACCGGTCTTTCGACTTCAGAAGCGCGAGGCGCGCCGTCGCCCGGCCCGCGTCTTCCGCCGAGAGCAGACGTGTCAGAAGCGAGCGGGCCCGGTTCGCGTCGAGCGGCTCGGCGGCGACAAGCGCTGTCGCCAGCAAAAACGCGAGCGGGACGAAGAGCTGCGATTTCACGGCCCCGCGGGCGGGCCCCTCTGCTAGCATGCGCCGCATGATGCTTTCCCGTGACGTGTACCACAAGCGGCTCGAGACGGTCCGAACGCGGCTTTCCGAGATCGGCGCCCACGGCCTCTACGCCACTCCGTCGTCGAACCTCTACTACCTGACCGGAATCGATTTCGACAGAAGCGAGCGGCTGACGGCCCTCCTTCTCTTCCGGGATCGCGCGCCGGCGGTGCTTTGTCCGGCCTTCGAGGCCGATCGTCTCCGCCAAATGGCCGCCGTCGAGGAGGTTCACACCTGGGAGGAGATGGAAGACCCCTTCCGGAAGGCCGCCGCTCTATTTCCGTCGTCGGCGGGCACGCTCGCTGTCGAGCCCTCGACCGCGTTTGAAGACGTGGAGCGCTTGATCGCGGTGCGCCCGGAATGGAAGCCGGTCGCGGCCAGCTCTCTCTTTCGGCAGCTTCGGATGATCAAGACACCCGAGGAGATCGAGGCCATGCGCCGTGCCATCGCCGTCGCGGTTGCCCGGTTCGAGAAGGCGTTTGCCGCTCTCCGGCCGGGAGCCATCGAGTCCGACATCTCGGCGGCCTTCGGCGGCGAGAACATGGTCCAGTTCGGTCCTTCCTCGGCGCTTCCCCACGCCGCCTCGGGCACGCGCGCTCTGGAGAAGGGCGAAGCGGTCCTGATCGATGCCTGGGACAAGCCGCAGGGCTACTACTACGACATCACGCGCTCCACCTTTTTCGGAAAGCCCACGGACGAATACCGCAAGATCTGGTCGATCGTTCTGGAGGCGCAGACCGCGGCGATCGAGAAGGCCGCGCCCGGAGTGGCCTGCCTCGAGGTGGATGCCGCCGCGCGTCGGGTGATCGAGAAGGCCGGCTACGGCGAGTTCTTCACGCACCGCCTCGGCCACGGCCTGGGGATCGACGTGCACGAGCCTCCCTACATGGTCGGCCATGACCGCACGGTCCTGGAGCCCGGCATGACCTTCACCTCCGAACCCGGCATCTATCTGCTCGGGCGCTTCGGTGTGCGGATCGAGGACGACATTCTCGTGACGCGCAAGGGCGCAGAGTCGCTCTCGCCGCGAGTCACACGGCTAGAGCCCATCGCGGCCTGAAAGAGAATTGATTCATTGACACATTGATACGTTGAATCATTGGGCCTTCACCGAAAATGAATCAATGACCCAATGAACAAATGAACCGATTGTTTCTGACCACCACACTGCTTCTGGCGGCTGCGGCGTCCCTCGATGCCCAGATCGGTCCTACCGATCTGGAGGAGGCTTCGGAGGTCGCGCAGCGCGCCGCCTCGGCTGCTATTCGCGGACCTCAGCGCATCTTCTCCGAAGCGCTCGATGTGGACGGCCTGCTGCTGCGCCGGATCGGCGCCGACACGTGGCAGG
>JBOGJN010000400.1:0-2574 GCA_050745445.1 Thermoanaerobaculia bacterium | reverse complement strand
GTCCTACTCCTCGCGACTCAGGTCACGGTGCGGTTCCTGCCTCCGGAGAAGAGCAGGGCAACCGTCACGATCACGTTCCACGCGGCGGATTCGGCGCCATCTTCGGCTGAAGCGAAGGTCGTAGACGGGCGACTTCGCGTTTCGATACCCAAAACGGCGCAATCGCTAACCGTCGAGACGCCGGTTCACTCTCCTTGCGTACTCGATCCTCCTTTCGAAAAGCCGTGTGAGCTCAGGTCGCTGACCGTCTTCGAGCCCTTCGCGAGGGGGCAAACCGGCCGCCTGTGGTTCCGCAAGGCGGGGGATGAAAAGGCGCCCTGGAAGACCGCGCGACGCTTGAGCTCGGAAGACGGACCCGGCTTCGCGCTTGCCGAAGAAGCGTTCGATGTGCTGCTCGCGCCCGAGAACGAGGCGGCGTCGATGCACCTGGGCGTCTTCCCGGCGCAACTGGCCGGCGCAAGGAGTGTCCCCGACGAAGTGGACCCCGCGACGATAGTGGCTCGCGTCGCTCTTCAGGATGGTTCCGCATTTGGCGGCCTGCTACGCGTGAGGGTGGTGGAATCAGACGGTAACGCGGCAGCTGCGCTGCGCGTCAGGGCGTGGAGGTCCTTCTACGAGACGCACGGGAGCAGCTTCGAAAGGGGCGGTCTGCTCCGGATCTCGCCTCTCCCGCGGGAGTCGCTTCTCTTCTCGCTGGAGGCCGACGGCTACTCCGGGGTGACACTCTCCTCCCGGGGCAAGGCTCGCGACCGCGTAATCAACGCCGGAACGATTACCTTGAGGCGACCGATCAGCCTGGCAGTCGTCTTGGAGAGCTCCCTCGCCCCCGAAGAGCTGCCTAGGAGTATGACACTCGATATGGTGAGCGTTCGTGGGGCGGCGGGATTTGATACTGCCGGCGATCCCGCCGCCAAGACGGACGTCAAGGTGGGAGAACGGGTGGAGTTCAAGGGACTCTCGCCCGGGGTTTGGAATGTCTTGCTCAAAGGAGACGGCGCGCTATGCGGTTTCAAAGAGGTCAACCTCTCACAGCCGAGCGAGGTTGTCATGACTGTCGCGCTGGCGCAGGTCGAAGGCATCGCACGGCTGCGAGACGGGACTGCGGTCGTCAACGCCAAAGTCGCCGTTCGAAGCCATGAATCGGACGAGATCCGGCCCGTCAAAACCGAGACGGACCGCGACGGACACTTTGTCTTTCGTTTCGTTCATGCAGGGGGCGGTGTTGATGTCGCCGTGTTTCGCGACTCATCGGATTATGGCGGCGGGGTCGAGGACGTCGATCCAACGTCGCCGGAGGCGCAGTCTTTGCGCATCACACTGCGCGGCGGGGAGGTCCGGATTCGGGTGACGAACTCGCAAAGGCAGAAACCTATTCCGGACGCGAGGGTCGTCTGCAACGCGCCCGCTCTCCACGACACCTTTGCCTATAAGCAGACCGACGCACAAGGTGTCGCGTCATTCGGCGGGCTTGCTACAGCGGAGTGGGCCTGCTGGGCGAGTGCGGTGGGCTTCGCTCCCAAGAGAACGGAACGCTTCCAAAACAACGAGGACGCTATCAGCGAGCACCGCCTCGATCTATCCACGGCGCGGAGGCTGCGCGGCTTGGTCACGGGGCCGTCCGGACCTGCCTCTGGCGCGACGGTGATCGGCCCCTTCGAGCCAAGCCCCCTCGACCCCGAATCCGGGTTTCCGCCGCCCGTCCAGTCCTCAGCCGATGGGAGCTTCGAGGTCGAGGTTCCCGTGGGACAGAGCGCCCTACTGGCTTTTGTAGCACCCGGCTACCGCCTCGACTTCGTGAACGTGCTGCCCGAGGATGACGAACTTCAGCTCGCACTGACGCCTCGGGGTCCGGATTCCCGAATTGAGCTGGTCACCGAGGACGGCCGCCCGGCCCGAGGCGCGCACTGGACCCTCTCGCGGAACGGTTGGCGGATACCTGGACTGGTTCTGCACGCGTACCTTCCCGAGACAGGCTGTATGGCGCCCGCGACCGACTCAGAGGGCAGCGTGCTCTTCGGTGGATGCTTGGGGCCGGGTACCTACAGATTCATGCTGGATGATTGGAAACGCAGGGTCGATATTCCCTCGGAGGCAGTCCAATTCCCGGCGCCGCCAAGCGTGCGCCTAACGGTCTTCACCAAGAAGCCGCTCCCCCGAACGTGATTTCTCTTGCGCTTGTTTCAGCCCTCCTCGTAACAGCGGTCGCCGCGCCCGCGAGATTTCCGACGATCGCGGATCTCAACGGATACATCAGGAGCATCGGCCCCGACCCCGCTCGGCGGCAGGCCGTCGAAGCCGCCTTGCGTCAGGGACTCAGGGAGCATCCAGGCGACTCTCGTTTCGAGTATGAATTGGGCGCCTGGTTGTTCAATGTTAAGCGCGTGGACGAGTCTTTCGCCTACTTGGACGGAGCTTGCAACAAGACTGGCGGCGAGAAGGCCTGCGCTGCGGCGTCCGGAATATCCATCGCGAGAGGCCGCTGGAGCGAGGCTGAACGACTCGCGTCGCGCTTTACGGAGACGGCATGTCAGAAGAGCGATCGGCTTTGGGTTCTCAAGTATCTCTTGAAAGACC
>JBOGJN010000399.1:0-4357 GCA_050745445.1 Thermoanaerobaculia bacterium | reverse complement strand
CCTCCACTTTGATCGACACATCCGAATCACGTCGTCGGGAAACCCGTCATCTCGAGACTTGTCTTGGGGATCCGCGGCCGATGGGGCTCAGCCAAACTTCTCCGTTCCACTTCCGCCTCCTTTGAATACTAGAAAAATTACGCCGGCCATCATGGAGTGTTGCAGCCAAATCGTCTCAATTTCTTGTCCATCCGTCCTGCCATTGACTCTGACCGTGGATGATTGGCACAATGCCGGCGGAGGCGCGTCATGGATGTTCTAACCGACGTTCTGGAGGCCGTTCACTTAAAGAGCCTGTTCTACGGCCGGCTCGAGCTAACGGCTCCCTGGGGCCTCCGGATGGACGGAGGCCGTCCCGGCTTCTATGTCGTGACACGAGGAACTTGCTGGCTCGAAGTGGAGAACGTGGAAGAGCCCGTCCAGCTCGCCGGCGGGGATTTCTTTCTCCTGCTCCGAGGGCAAGCGCACGCCGTGAAGGACAGCCGGGAGACGTCGACATTGCCGGTGGCCGACGTGCTGGGGAAGTGTTCCGGCGGCGGCAAGGGATGCCAGCCGGGTGGCGTCCGTCATTACGGAGGCGGGGGCGCCCTCACAACCCTGGTCGGCGGGTTCTTTCTATTCGAGGAGGGAGAGAAGAACCCCCTCCTTTCTTCTTTGCCACCCGTGATCCACGTGAAGGGCGACAGAGGCACGACGGTGCAATGGCTCGAGGCGAACTTGCAGTTCGTGGCCTCCGAGATGGCCTCCGGTCAGCCCGGCGCCCTGACGGTCGTGAGCCGTCTCGCCGATATCCTCTTCGTCCAGGCTGTGCGGGCCCATCTGGCGCAGAGCGGCGAAGGAGCCAAAGGGTGGCTCCGTGCGCTGGTTGACCCGCAGATCGGCGAGGCTCTCGGATTGATCCACGAGAAACCAGAGGAACCGTGGACAGTCGAGTCACTGGCGTCCCGCGTCGCGATGTCTCGCTCGGCCTTTGCCGCGCGCTTCGCGCATCTGGTGGAAGAGCCCCCGCTCACGTACCTGACGCGCTGGCGTATGCAAAGGGCCACCCGGCTCCTGCGCACCGGCCAGGCGAGCGTCGGCGAGATCGCGCGCCGAGTGGGCTACGACGCCGAGGCGGCGTTCAGCAAGGCCTTCAAGCGCTCGATCGGAGTCGCTCCCGGCGCCTACCGCCGCACGCGAGCGCAAGCCACGCCTCGCGCGGTCTCTTGAGTCCGAGCCTTCCCGCTCCTGCTAGACGGGCGCGACCTTGCGGATGACGATCCAGCCGCCGTAGCGCAAGTGCGGGCAGCCGCGGGCGATCTCGAGCGCTTCGGCATCGTTCCTGGCCGCAATCTCGAAGAATCCCCGGACCGACTCGCCGCCGCCCGCCGGGCCGCTTCCGCCGCCGACGCGGCGGGCCTCGGGGAAGAGCTTTTCACCTACGATGAGATGGCCCGCCTTGGACACCTGGCGAGCCCAGAGCTTGTAGTCGGCAACGCGTCTCGCCTCCTCCTCGGCAGATGGTTCTCCGGAGCCTTCGAGGAAGAGGACGTAGCGGGAGAGTGAAGCGGAAGGCGCTTGGGAGCTCTTCGCCCGGACCCCGATCAAGATTCCCGCGGAAAAAAGCGCGGCCGCCCCGGCCAGCAGGGCGAGCAACGGCAGCGGTCGGCGTGGCGCTAGGCCGCGCACCCGCAGCAGTCCTTGCGCCGCCAACGTCTTTACGACCACCCCTTCGAGCGCCTCGGGAGGCGGCAGATCGCGCCGAAGCGCGGCCAGCGCGTCCTGCTCGCTCGGTGTCAGTTCATTGTCAGCTTCGCGCATTGTTTTCTCCTTCTGTCGAAGCCGGCTGGCGGCCTCCAAGGTGGCGGCGGACGGCTTGCCGCGCCCGGGCGAGCTGGCTCTTCGACGTACCTTTCTCGATTCCAAGCAGCCGGCCGATCTCTTCGTGCGTGAAGCCTTCGACGTCGTGGAGCACGAGAACGGTGCGAAATCCGTCCGGCAGTTGCGCCACGGCTCGGTCCAGATCGATTCGTTCGGCCACCGGAATTTCGGTCTCGCCGGCGTCCGGCTCTTCTTCCCACGGCACGCCGCGGCGGCGCGCGCGCAGGAGCTCGCGCCAGCTGTTGACGATGAAGCCGGAGAGCCAGGTCCGCAGGCTCGAGCCCCAGCGGAACGAGGCCATCGCCCGGGCTGCGCGGACCCAGGCCTCTTGCACGATCTCCTCGGCGTCGTGCCGCTCTCCTCCGCACAGCCGCGCGGCCAGCCCGAACAGGGCGGGAGTGTGACGCCGGTAGAGGGCAAGGAAGGCCGCTTCATCGACGCGGCGGAGGTACTCCTCGACAAGCACGCGGTCGGCGGCCTCCGTGCTCACGCGGTCCCTATCCACCCGCGCGACTTACTTCTTTCGGACGAGCCGGATCTCCTCCATCCAGCTCTCTCGGCCGTCCTGGTACCAGGTCCAGCGAGTCGTCACATGATCGGCATCCTCGAAACGGAACACGGCCTTGTCCATGTGCCCCTTATCCCGCGTCGGAAGGTTGCCTCCGTCGACGAAGGTGAAGGTCACCATGCGCCCATTCTCCTCGAAGCCCGTGGCCATGAGGTGCGGCTGGTTCCTGGCGACGCAGTAGTGCGTCAAGTCGAGCCGATCGCCGTCCAAGCGAAACATCGTGACCATAGTTTCGTTCGGATGGGCGTCAAATGACGTCTCCATCACCGCCGAGCCGGCGGCGATCGTCTTGAACGAGACGTCTTCCTTCCAGCCGCGCGTGCTCTCTCCCCGCCACGTGCCCTGCAGGGAGCGGAATCTCTCGAACGCCGCGCGCGCGGCGCTGGCCTTCTCGGAGTCGGAGGCTTCCTGTGCTCGAGTCGCCGCCTCTCCGGCGCAAAGAGCCGCGAGCCCGAGGGCCGCCAACAAACGCCCGGGCCGCCACAACCCGCCTCGAACGGTCATCTTCGCCCTCCTCGGAAGATGAGTGACGGTCGGGGCAGCGAGGGTTGCATCGGCCGCCGGAAATCAGCCGTCGAGCGGGCCTGCAAGGGGCGGAAAGCGCCCTGGCAGACGAGCGGCGCGGCCTGCCCTTCCGGCCCACCTCCTTAAGCCGGAGGGCACAGTAGGTCGAATCCGTCAGGCTCGATTGCTTGCGTTGTTTCGTTTCTCGTTAAACGGTACAATTGGCGTTGAATGATTCGCTCGTTCCGCTCGCGGGAGGCCGAGAGGCTTTTTCGCGACCGGGACGTGCCCCGATTTCGAGCTTTCGAGCGAGTGGCGAGGCGAAAGCTCTTGATCTTGCATCGCGCACTCTCGCTCCAGGACTTGCGGGTGCCACCGGGGAATCGGCTCGAAGAGTTGAAGGGAGATCGCAAAGGACAGCACAGCATTCGGATCAACGATCAATGGCGAATCTGCTTCATCTGGCGTGAAGGGGATGCCTTTGACGTTGAAATCACCGATTACCACTGAGGGGGCGAATATGGCCGTCAAGCGACTCGAACCAATCCATCCGGGCGAGATCCTCGAAGAGGAATTCATGCGACCATTCGGCCTGTCGGCCAACGGGCTCGCGAAGAGGATCGACGTTCCTGTCACCCGGATCTCGGAAATTGTGCGCGCGCATCGTGGAATCACCGCGGACACGGCCTTGCGGCTGGCGCGCTTCTTCGGCACGAGCGCCGGGCTCTGGCAGGGGCTTCAGGCGGAGTACGACCTGCGCATTGCCCAAAGAGAGGTTGGCGATTTCGTTGAGAGCCGTATCGTGCCCTTGAGGCGCGCCTCTGGCGGCTACGACCTGGTCCCTAACACGCGCTCTCAAGTCCGGGAGCCTACGGCCGCCTACAGAAACCGGCGTGGCGAGAGCCCTACGCGCGACAGACGCCGCACCCGCTCGCGGTCGGGCGGACAGCGTTGACCTGGGGCGACAAGCGCCGCCAGAGCGAGCTTCTCCGCCGCTCGCTTGCCAATCCTCATCCCGAGACGAGCGAGCTCGCCGACGCCGGTTTCGATGAGTGGGGCGCCGGGCTCCCGAAAGACAAGGCCTCGGAGCTCGTGGATCCTCGCCGTGGCTCTCGGGTCCGCTGGGTGCCCGGCCGCGGATGGGTTGGAGGCGGGAAGTGAGGCTCGAGCGGGGGACTGTAGCTTTCATCGGGCTCGATCCGACCCGGGGCCACGAGCAGCGCGGCACCCACCCTTGCGTGATCGTCAGCGACCCAGACGTGACGTCCGATCAGCGCTACCCTTCGGTGGCCGTCGTGCCGATCAGCGGCACAGCCGGTGAGGGCGCGCTCTATCCGAAGCTCGCACCCGGTCGAAGCGGCCTTCGAAAAACCTCCTTTGCGCTCGTGGACCAGATTTGCTCCGTCGACAAGCGTCGCGTCGAGA
>JBOGJN010000398.1:0-1285 GCA_050745445.1 Thermoanaerobaculia bacterium | reverse complement strand
CCTGGGAGGCGCTCCCGCTGACCGACGACCAGAAGCGCAACCCCATCTACGTCATCCCCCCGGCACAGCGCCCGCGCGTCGTGCTGCGGTACGCCGACGCAAAGGACCTGCTCGTCTCGGGCCTCGTGGACAACGGCAAGGAGATCGCGGGGCACCCGGCCGTCGTGGACGTGCCCGTCGAGAAGGGCCACGTGGTTCTCTTCTCGAACAACCCCGTCTGGCGCGGCCAGACGCGCGGCAGCTACTGCCTGGTCTTGAACGCCATCCTGAACTTCGACAACCTCAACGCGGGAAGGAAGCTCGACGACAAGTGAGGTCGATCGATCCGGTTGCCGGACCTCGCCAGTTCTCACCCTTCCAGCAAGACGGCGAGCTTTCCCACGATTTCCCCACTGGTGTTGCCTGGGAGCCGCACCGCGAATTTCGCCTGTCGCTAAGTCCTCGGGAGCTGGTGCTCACGAAAGAATGCCCACATCTGACTCGTTGCGTCGATGTTGCGGCTCGTGGGTCCGACCCACCCCTATCTCCCCCCGAGTCAATAGGAATGGGCCTTCAAGAGAGCGAATCGTAGCGGATATCATAACCATCGCGATTCGGCAGAGGTCCCGCTCCTCCCTGAACGAAAATAGGATAACTGATAACGACGCCTTATTTTATTAGCCAATTGGCTTAGCCAGCCAGCTAATCACTCGGCCCTGGGGCCTCTAATGTACAGTGCCTTGCCCGTGCGCATCGTCGTAGCTCTCGGAGGCAACGCCCTGCTGCGCCGCGGCGAGCCGATGACGGCCGCCAACCAGCGGGCCAACGTTCGGGTCGCCGCCGAGGTGCTCGCCCCGATCGCGCGGGAGCACCAGCTCGTCATCGCCCACGGCAACGGACCCCAGGTGGGCCTGCTCGCTCTCCAGGCCTCCGCGTACCCGGAGGTGGAGGCTTACCCGCTCGACGTCCTCGGCGCGGAGACCGAGGGGATGATCGGCTACATGATCGAGCAGGAGCTGGGCAACCTGCTTCCCTTCGAGGTCCCCTTCGCGACACTGCTGACGATGATCGAGGTGGACCCGAAGGACCCGGCCTTCGCCAAGCCCGACAAGCCGATCGGGCCCGTCTACATCGAGGCGCAGGCCAGGCGCCTGGCCTCCGAGCGCGGCTGGACGGTCGCGGCGGACGCAGCGGGATTTCGCCGCGTGGTGCCGTCGCCCCAGCCCAAGCGCATCTTCGAGATCCGGCCCATCCAGTGGCTGCTCGAGCGGGGCGTGATCGTGATCTGCGCCGGCGGCGGGGGCAT
>JBOGJN010000397.1:0-2464 GCA_050745445.1 Thermoanaerobaculia bacterium | reverse complement strand
AGTGGAAGGAGCGGAAGTCGAGATTGGTGGAGCCCACCAGAGAGACGTAGTCGTCGGCGACCAGCGTTTTCGCATGCAGGATCGCCGCCTGGTACTCAAAGATACGGACTCCCCTCTCGAGCAGAGCCGCGTAGTCCCCGTGGCCGGCGTGCCGCACGAGAGACACATCGCTTCGGCCGGGCAAAAGCAGCCGCACGTCTGCGCCTCGCCGGGCGGCCTCCCCCAGGATTCGGACCGCCCTGCGCCTCGGGGCGAAGTAAGCATTGGTGATCCAGATTCTCCGGCGCGCGGCGCCGGCAATGGCGGAAAGAACGGAGGCCGTCTCTCCGTAGCCGCGGCCGGGACGCGAGTCGAGCACCAGGATCGCAGCGCCGCTCCCGCCGGAAGGCTCCAGGGCGGGGAGCTCGAGCGGGCTGCCACCCGCGTGGCCCCACGCCTCGGAGAAGACAATCGCCATCTCCCAGGCCGCGGGCCCCTCGACCCGCGCGTGCGTGTCCCGCCAGGGGCCCGTGCGCGCGGCCCGCGAGGAGCCGTACTCGTCGGCGATGTTCATGCCGCCGGTAAAAGCCACGCGGCGATCCACGACCAGAATCTTGCGGTGATCCCGAAAGGGCTGAAAGAAAAGATGCGGAAAGAGCGGATGAAAAAGCCGCACCTCGATCCCGCGCTCCCGCATCCCGCGCCAGAAGGCCGAGCGCGTGGCGAAGGAACCGAAGGCGTCCGCCAGAACCCGGACCGCGACGCCGCGGGCCGCCGCGCGCCCGAGCGCTTCGCGCAAGACGTGACCCGTTTCGTCGTCCTTCCAGATATAGGACTCGACCAGAACCTGCTCCCGCGCCGATTCGATCGCCGCCTGCATCGCGGCAAACGCCTCGTCTCCGCCAAAGAAGATCTCGACGTGATTTCCTTCGACGATCGGCGCCTGATCGATGCGGCGAAGAAGCAGGGCGAAGCCCGGATCCAACACCCCCTCCGGCAGAGCAGCCCCGAGACGCCAGACGTTTTGCGCCCGCAGCTCCTCCGGAATGACCCGCCCGGCCCGCGGTCGAAGAATCGGGCGCCAGCGCCGCCGACGCCTCATCGGCTGCGCCAGCACAGACCGATGGCCGCCCCCATGGACTCCATCATTTCAGGGCAGGGTCTGCCGCGGAATCATGCAAGCGCACGAGATCGGCGGAGGCCGGGCTCTGGGAGCCCGGCAGGTCGATGAAATTCGAGCATTTTGACCACGGAAGGTCGCCGAGACCATCGGACTTTCCCGCCGGTGGCGCGCGTGCGCCCCATCGCCTTCGTCAAGGGATGAGACCCTCTTCGGCCCGTCTTCCCTCAGCACACCGCAGCGTAGAGAATGATGTACCTGCATCAGGTGTTGAAGACCGCTTCCTTCGAGTATGAAGACCCGCGCTCCCGCTCGCGGCCGTGGCGGATCGCGAAGCCGGGAGGCTTTCTTCGAGGAGCGAGGCCCATGAAGATTCTCGTCGCGACAGATGGCTCCCGAGGCGGAAAGGCGGCCGTCCAGTTTACGGCCCGGCTGGCAAAAAGCTGCCGTTCCTCCCGGGTCGTGGTGGTCACCGTCGCGGCCCCGCGACGGGAGATGTTGCTGGCTCACGCAACCGCCCCGGCGGGGCCCACACACTGGCCGGAGCTCGAGAAGAAGGAGAGAGAGCTCGCCGACAGGGTTTTGGCGGAGGCTGCCCGCGAGCTGGCGAAACATCGGGTCAAGGCCCGATTCCGCTTTCTCCGTCCCCCCCGGCTCGGTCCTGCCCCGGAGGCCATCGCCCGCGAAGCGGATAAAGAACGGGCCGACCAGATCGTGGTCGGCAGCGAAGGCTACGGCGCCTATGCCGCCTGGGCCCTGGGGAGCGTTTCCCAGCGTCTTCTACACCTGGCCCATCGACCGGTGACGGTCGTGCACGTGGCCCGCAAGAAGCGCCGGTAGGTCTCCCGGTCAGTTCGGGGCGCGTTGCGGCCCGATTCCCGGAGCTGATGCGAATGCATCATTTCCGGACTCCGCAAGACTGCTATGAATTGCGCTGTGCGCAGGGTTGCCGTGCCCGGCCGAGTTGCCCGACACGCGAAGGAGAAGCCCCGATGAAGATCGTTGTCGCGACCGACGGCTCTCGCGGAGGCGCGGCGGCGCTAAAGTTCGCCGCTCGGCTGGCCGCACGGGATCCCTCGACCGAGCTGACGATCCTGACCGTGGAAAACCAGAAAACGACGAAACCATCAGGTGTATCGACCGTTGTGACACCGGGCCCGTCCGCGACAAAGCAGGAGACACGCCGGAAGGCCCGAAGAGTCCTGGACGAGGCGGCGAAGAAACTCCGCCGCTATCCGGTTCGGGCCCGGTTCCACCTGGTGGCTTCGAACCGGCACCCGATCCCGGAGACGATCTCTCGAGAGGCCGACCGGTTGAAAGCCGACCTCGTGGTCATCGGAAGCGAAGGCCGCGACACATTGAGCG
>JBOGJN010000396.1:0-3082 GCA_050745445.1 Thermoanaerobaculia bacterium | reverse complement strand
GACGATCTATGCCGATGGCAGCCGGATCGTTGCCTGGGACGGAGCCGCGCGCTGGCAGCCGGACTCGGGGCAGTTCCTTTTCAACTTCGAGGTCCAGGCCGTCGCCGAGCAGGTGGCGTTGCCGCCGGCGCCGGCAGCAGCCCCAGCCCCCGCCCTCACCGCCAAGGAGTGGTTCCATCTCGCCTCGGAGCTCGAGGGATCGTCACCGGAGGAAGCGCTGCGGGCCTACCACCAGGCCTTGGAGCTCGACCCCACGCTGTCCGATGCCCATGTAAATCTCGGTTGCCTCTACCAGGAGGCGAAGAAGCCCGTTCAGGCCGAGGCGCACTACCGGGCCGCGATCGAGCATGCACCCGCCGATCCGATACCGTATTTCAACCTCGCCGCGCTCCTCGACGATCTCGGACGCGCCGACGAGGCGATCCGGGCCTATCGCCAGGCGATCGACCGCGATCCTGACTGGGCCAACGCCCACTACAACCTCGGCCTCCTCTATGAGGCGCTCGGGAAGCGATCCGAGGCGATCAGACACCTTCGCAAGGCCCGGGCGCTCTACGGACGGTCCTCCGCCGGTCGGTAGGACCTTCGTTTTTCCTGGTATGGGAGGACATGGCGATGACCAGATACGGGCCGGCGCTTCTGAGCCTGGCAATTTCGCTGGGCGCCGTCATCGGGTACTTCTCGCTCCTGCGCGTGCCCGCCATTCGCAACCATCCCGAGCTCTACCTCGTGGCCTTCGCCCTCGCGGCGGCAATCGCGGCCGTCGCGTCCCGGCGGGCGGCCCGCTGGCCGAACCTCGCCGCCCTCGGAATCTCGACGGCGCTCCTTGTCCTCGGCGGTTACTTCAACTTCGTCCTCGCGAGGCTGCCTGCGCCGGCGACCACACTCCGCGTCGGTGAGGCCGCGCCCGACTTCACGCTGCCGGACGGGACGGGAGCACCGGTCACGCTCGCGTCCTATCGCGACCGCACGCCGGTCGTCCTCGTCTTCTACCGCGGCTCCTGGTGACCCTTCTGCGTCTCGGAGCTCCAAGGGCTTGGAGCTGTCCTCACGGATCTGGGTGATGCCGGGGTGCAGATCCTGGCCATCAGTCCCGATCCCAACGAGCGGAGCCAGGCGCTCGCCGAGCGGCTGCGCGTCCGATATCGCTTCCTCGCTGACCGCGATCTGGCGGTGACGCGTCAATACGGCCTCGTCCACGCCGGCGGAGGTCCCGAGGGCCAGGACGTGCCGGTGCCGACGACCGTCGTCATCGACCGACGCGGAATCGTCCGATGGCTCTCGCTCGCCGATAATTACCAGGTGAGACCCGACCCTGCCGACGTCACGCGGGCCGTGCGCGCTCTTCAATGACCGAAATGGCCGTGCGACCCGAGATGGCGGCGCGCGAGAGTGAATGCAAGGGGAGGATGCAATATGGCCCACTACCTGGTAACCGCGAAACCAAAATCCGGCCGCCTGGTGGATCTTCTGGATAATCTGCGCAAGAACACGTATGCAACGATGCGTCCTTTCGGCAAAACCATGACCTACTCGCTGCAGAACGCCCGGCTTCGAGAAGATGGCTACGCCACGTGGGAAGAGGAAGACTACTGCTCACCTCCCCTGGCAGAGGAACGAGCCGCAGCCCTGGACGAGTTCTTCGACGAGCTGAAGATCCAGCCCGTTCAAAAGGGGAAGGGCTGGGAGAAGATCCAGGGACTTCCACGGCTTTTCCCAGAACTCGTACGCAACCCAGGATAGACGCTACATATTCCGCCCGAGGCCAAGTAAGCCCAGGAGCTGGCCATGCCTAGGTCGGAACGCGTTCCGAGCCCAGGGGAGGAACGGGCGGTTCTCTCTGCCGACTGGAGTGGGTGGAGCTGGCGGCAGGCCGGGGCGGTGCTGGGAGCGGTGGGGGTGGCACTCGTGGCATCGGTGGCGCTCCCCGCGTCCCTGTAAGGGGCCGCGTGGGGCCTGCGGGAAATTCTGGATCTGGGGGAGTTGTCGATTTTGGGCTCCCCCGAACGACTATCTGGTGAGCGCAGCAGTTCAACCACGATTGAGAAGGATGCTATGAAGTACCTGTGCCTGGTCTATCTTGAGGAGAAGAAGCTGGACGCCATGTCCGAGAGCGAGTTGGACGCTCTCATCGACGAGTCTTTAGCCTACGACGAGGTGCTCCGGAAGGGCGGGCACTACCTTGTCTCGGACGCCCTCCAACCCGTTCAGACGGCCACGACCGTGCGGGTGCGGAACGGCAAGCTGTCCATCACCGACGGTCCCTTCGCCGAGACGAAGGAGCAGTTGGGCGGGTTCATCCTGATCGACGCCAGGGACCTGAACGAGGCCATCCAGGTGGCCTCGAAGATCCCACCGGCGCGCCTGGGGAGCGTCGAAGTGCGGCCGATCTTGGAGCTCAAGCAGCCGTAGCCGCGACGGGCGGGCTGACCGCCTTCGGCGTCCGGGAGCCGGTCCTATGATAGATTATTTCCCGTCAGAGTGTCGATCCGGGCCCTCGCCATTCGACTTACTGACGGAGGGACAAACATGAAATACATGTTGCTGATTTACCTTGACGAACTCGCGTTGAGCGAGACCGAGCGGCAGGACTGTTACGCGGAGTCCACGCAGCTCGCACATCAGATTCAATCGAGTGGGCAGTATCTGGCCGCCAACCCGTTGCATCCAACTTCCACGGCGACCAGCGTGCGGGTGCGCGACGGCAAGCGGTTCGTGACCGACGGTCCGTTCGCGGAGACGCGGGAACAACTGGGCGGCTACTTCCTCATCGACGCGAAGAATCTCGACGAGGCGATCGACATCGCCGCACTGATTCCCATGGCGAGGAAGGGTACCGTCGAGATCCGACCGGTGGTAGAGCTCGCGGGCCTGCCGACGGATTCGTGACCGCAACGGGCGGAAGGAGCTGATTGCTCCACGAGCCGGAGAAACCGGGTGGAGGATGGTCAGCATGAAGGCGATATGGCGCGGTCAGGTAATCGCGGAGAGCGATCACACTCTCGAGGTGGACGGCTACCAGTACTTCCCACGCGAAGCCGTCCGCATGGATGTGCTCCGGCTGGCGCCGAAGACGCAGAAC
>JBOGJN010000395.1:0-1620 GCA_050745445.1 Thermoanaerobaculia bacterium | reverse complement strand
GGTCGGCGTCAAGCTGCGTGCGGAAGCCCGCGTGCGCAACAGCCATGACGAGCCCCGCCGCCATCCCGTGACCCGAAGCGTCGCCGAAGAGCACCGCGAGCCGTCCGTCGGGAAGCGGAACAAAGTCGTATACGTCTCCGCCCACCATATTCGCGATCCGGTTGTAGGCGCCGAGCTCGAAGGCCCCATCGGCGGGAAGGTTCTTGGGAATCAATTCCGCCTGCAGCTCCCGCGCGAGCACCAGTTCGTCGCGGAACTGGATCTTGTCCACGAGCTCCAACCCGAGAAGGAAAAGGACCAGCACGAAGGCGGCCGAAAACTCGGCGATTGCATCCGGCCCCTTCAGCTGCCAGGAGGCGCTGGAGGGCAGCAGCTTCAGGAACCCGAAGAAGGCAATCACGAGCGCCACGGCAAAGACGACCCGGCGCGCGGGCGCCAAACGCTGCGCCAGGCCGTAGATCACCGCGTTCGTGGTCCGAAGGATGCGCTTCCAGCGCTTGCGCTCCCCCTCGATTTGCTCGCTGTGCTCGGAAACGAGCCTCCGTTTCGCCTCCTTCCATTCCCGAGACAGACCCTGGACGTCCTCTCGCTTGAGAGAGCGGATCGTGGCGCGGCCAAGCTCGGCCCAGTCCTGGAAGATGGGCATCTGGTGCTATCTACGATAAGGCGGAGGGACGGTTTTTGCGAGGCTCTCAGCCGGGACGGAACGAATTAGACTCGCCGGATGAGAAACCGACTGATCTTCGGCGCCGGGTTCCACGATTTCCTCTGGGAAAACGGCAATGTCCCGATCGCGCTCCAGCGACGGGAGTCTCTGGATCCGCGCGATGAGATCGACCGGCTCGAGCTCGCCGCAAATTGACTTGACGGGCGGATCCAGGATCCGGTTTCCATGGTGGGGCGCCGCGGGCGCGATCATTCTGGGATTCGGGCTTTGGGCGCTCGCCGGCGACATCGAGCGCTGGAACGCCGTCTGGTATGTGCCGGCCTGGTACGGGTATCTGTTGATGCTCGACGCGGCGATCTTCCGTCTGCAGGGTCACTCGTTCGTCAGCCACAGGCGGCGCGAGCTTTTCGCCATGATGTTCTGGTCCGTGCCCTTCTGGTTTCTCTTCGAGGCCTACAACCTGCGTTTGAAGAACTGGTACTACGTCTTTGCCCTGCGCAGTACGGGGAGCGCCGCGGTCGTCACGGCGCTCGCTTTCGCGACGGTGCTGCCGGCTTGTTTCTTTCACGCGGAGCTTGTGCGGGCGCTCGGCTGGTTTGATCGGGTCCGGTGCCGCCGACTGCGAGTGAACCGCGGTGTCCTGCACTTCTTGCTCGTTTGCGGCATCCTTTCGATTGCGGCGCCACTGCTCCTGCCGCGCTACACCTTCTGGCTGGTCTGGGGAGCAACTCTTTGGGTCCCGACGGTCGTCAATTACCGGGCGGGAGCCCTTTCGCTTCTCACGGACCTGGAATCCGGCCGCTGCAGCAGGATTCTGTGTCTTCTGGCTGGAGGATCGCTGGCTGGGCTCGTGTGGGAAACATTCAATTACTGGGCTCGATGCAAATGGATCTACACAGTCCCCGGGTTCGAAGCGTGGAAGCTGCTCGAGATGCCGCTTCTGGGATTCGGGG
>JBOGJN010000394.1:0-1942 GCA_050745445.1 Thermoanaerobaculia bacterium | reverse complement strand
GGATGCGTCCCGTTTCTCGTGGACTTTCGGCGTAGCCTCCGAGCCGACGAGTTGAACTGATCGTCGATCAGCCTATCACAATCGCTCCGGTGGTTTCGGCCTGAACCGAGGTCCGAACTCCAGATCGGCTTTCGAGGATGCCCTGAGAGCGACGATCACGGTCCGACTCGATCTTGGAACCCGGGGTGATCCCGCATCTCAGGCCGCGCTCGCGACGACCGGAGCGAGCAGACCCGACACGTGACGGTGACCGTCGATCTTCCGGAGCTGGATCTGCCCGAAAGCGACCAGGCCGTAGAGCAGCGTCACTCCCGCCTCCTCGGTCGAGAACGAGGCCTGCGTCTTGGTCCGTCGCCGGAACTCCCGGTTCAGGTTCTCCAGCGAGTTCGTCGTCCGCAGCGCCCGCCACATCGCCTTCGGGAAGGCGTAGAAGGTCAGCAGCGGCTCGCCTGCCTCCTCGAGGCTCCGCGCCACCGCGGGACACAGCGACCTCCACTTCGTCACGAACGCCGAGTACGCCTCCCGGGCCACGAGCCCGTCCTTGGCGTACACGATCCGGTCGTAGTCGCGCTTGAGCTCGGGGCGGGCGTGGACCGGGCAGTGCTCGACCAGGTTCTGCCACTTGTGCCAGGTGCAGCGCTGCACCCGGGCTTCGGGCCAGAGCTCGATCGCCTTGCGCAGTCCCGCATGCCCGTCCGAGAGGATCAGCACCGGCGCCTCGAGCCCGCGACGCTGGAGATCTGCGATCAGGCTCGACCAGTGAGCCCCGGCCTCGCTCGCGGCCAGCGTAAGCGCCACCAGGTGCTTGGTGCCGTCCTCGGCCACCCCCAGCACCGCCAGCACGGGCACCGACACCACCCGCCGCGCCATCCGCACCTTGAGGTGGAATCCGTCGAGGAAGAGGATCGCGGTGCGCTCCTTGGAAAGGTCGCGCTCGCTCCAGCGTCGGAACAGCTCCTTGAGCCGAGACGCGACCCGCGACACGGCGCTCTTCGACAGGTGCACCTCGCCCAGCAGGGGCATCAGCGCCTTGCGGATGCGACGCGAGTTGGCCCCCGCCAGGTAGGCGCCGAGGATCGCCTCGTCCACCTCGCGCGTGCGGCGCGCATAGCGCGGCAGGGCCTGGCTGCGGAACTCGCGGCTCGAGCCGTCCCCCCCGGCGATCCGAGCCCGCGGGACCGCGAGCGTCTGCAGTCCCATCGCCGTCGTGATCCGGCGCGTCTGGTGCCCGTTGCGGTAGCCCCGACGGACCTCCCCCCGCTCGTAGCGGGCCGTGCCCAGAGCCTCCGTCAGCTCCTCCTCCAGCACGACCTCGATCGCCTCGAGGATCCGGCGGCGCATCTGCGTCTCGATGCTCTGGCGCAGGCGGACCACCTCCGCCTCGCTCGTGGTACCTTCCGACATGGCGTAACCCTCCGGTCGCCCTTACGGACGACTTGTTGTGTCAACTCGGAAGGTTACGCCACTCCCCTTTTTCCACGGGACTCGGGACAGATCCGGCGCGTCTGGCCGTAGCAATCTCCACGGGAAACGTTGCCGCCCTCAAGACACTGCTCGGTACGGACGCACTTACGCCCGCGCAGGCCCAGCGTGCGGCACAGGCGCTCGCCCGGCTGCAGTCAACAGCGAGTCAAATCATCGCGAATGAGTGCAAGGGCAGCATAGACTCGGCCTTGGGGATGTCCCAGAAGGTGTTGATGTAGGGGGATAAAGGTGGCGGCTCCTTCACCGTCCGTGTGGTACGGACGGGGTACCAACCACGAAGGAGCCACCATGGCCAAGAGTTCCACGAAGAAGAGTCCTCGCCAAGAGCTGGTCGTCGTGAATCGTGCGACCGTCCAGATTCCGCTGCCGCTGCTGTCGACGTTGGAGGACGCGGAGAGCGCGTTCTTCGGCCTGTGCGTCGAGACGGGCAAGCAGGTGCTGGAGGCGATGATGGAGC
>JBOGJN010000393.1:0-2873 GCA_050745445.1 Thermoanaerobaculia bacterium | reverse complement strand
AGACGGTGACCGGTCGCTACACGGATATCCTGATCAAAGAAGGGGGCCGGTGGCTCTTCATCGCCTGGGCCGGCGGCGAAGACACGAAGAAATAGCGGATCGACGCGGATCGAAACGCTGCCGGGCGTGAGTCCCGACGGCTCGCGGCCTGGGGGAGTGCCCTCGCCGCCTGAGGGCGTTGGCCGCAAGCTGTGGCAATTCGCTACAGAGGGGAACGCGACAAGGACTGAGTCTTTACCCTTGCCCTAATCCCCGTTGTAGGATTCCCCTCCCATTGCAAGGCAAGCGCGGCGCCGACCCTGGCGCTCGGCGCAAGGAGAGAGCATGCGATCCTTCAACCTTCCCACGTTGATTCTGGCCGTCCTGGTCCTCGTGTCGACCTCGGGTCTCGGCGCTTCTCCGGGACAGCCCGAAAAGAAGGGCACCGCTGCGCTTGTGACACCCCGGAAGCTCACCTCGGTCGAGGGAATCACCGAGTACGTGCTGGGCAACGGCCTGCATGTGCTCCTCTTCCCCGACCCGACCAAACCCACGATCACGGTCAACATGACGTATCTGGTCGGCTCGCGGCACGAGAACTACGGCGAAACCGGGATGGCTCATCTGCTCGAGCATTTGATGTTCAAGGGGTCAACGAAGCACCCGAACATCCCGCAGGAATTGACCTCTCACGGCGCGCGCCCCAACGGCTCGACCTGGTACGATCGGACGAACTACTTCGAGACCTTCCAGGCGACCGAGGAGAACTTGAAGTGGGCGCTCGATCTCGAGGCCGACCGGATGGTCCATTCCTTCATCGCCCAGAAGGACTTGGACAGCGAGATGACGGTCGTGCGAAACGAGTTCGAGCGGGGCGAGAACGATCCCGCGGAAATCCTCGACCAGCGCGTTCTCTCCACCGCCTATCTCTGGCACAACTACGGCCACGACACGATCGGGGCACGCACCGACATCGAGAACGTGCCGATCGAGCGGCTGCAGGCCTTCTGGCGGACCTACTACCAGCCCGACAATGCTTATCTGTTAGTCGCTGGCAAGTTCGACGAGGCGAAGACGCTCGATCTCGTCAACCAGGCTTTCGGCCCGACCCCGCGGCCCAAGCGCGCGATCCAGAAGACCTACACGGCTGAGCCCACGCAGGACGGCGAACGGTCCGTCACGCTGCGCCGTGTGGGCGACGTGCAGGCGCTCGCGGTCGCCTATCACGTCCCGGCCGGCACCCATCCCGACGCCGCCGCGGTCCAGGTTCTGGCGGAGGTCCTGGGTGACACGCCCTCGGGCCGGCTTCACAAGGCCCTGGTGGAAACGAAGAAGGCCTCCTCCGTGTCGAGCTTCTTTCTCGACTTGAATCAGCCGGGCTTCCTCCTGCTACGCGCCGAGGTGCGACAGGAGTCCTCCCTCGAGGACGCCCGCAGCACCATGCTCCAGACCATCAACACCGCGGTTTCAACACCCGCGACGGTGGAAGAGGTCGAGCGCGCCCGCGCGAAGCTCTTGAAGGAGATTGACCTGACCTTGAACTCCGCCGACCGCGTCGGCCTCGAGATGAGCGAGTGGATCGGCGCGGGCGACTGGCGTCTCTTCTTCTTGAACCGCGACCGGATCCGCACGGTCACACCCGAAGATGTCCGCCGCGTGTCCGCAAGCTACTTAAAGCCCTCCAACCGGACGGTCGGCGAGTTCATCCCGACCGCCGCGCCCGACCGTGCCGAGATCCCGGCGGCCCCGGAGGCGGCCGCGCTCTTGAAGGACTACAAGGGCGAAGCGGCGCTCGCCGCGGGCGAGGCCTTCGATCCCTCTCCCGCAAACATCGAGTCGCGGACGGCGCGCAACGAGCTGCCAGGGGGCTTGAAGCTTGCGCTCCTTTCCAAGAAGACGCGCGGCGCAACCGTCGTGACCGCTCTGACGCTCCGGTACGGCGAGGAAAAGAGCCTCTTTGGCCGCACGGCGGCCGCGGAGCTCGCCGGCGGGATGCTCCTGCGCGGGACGGCCAAGCACACCCGCCAGCAGATCAAGGACGAGTTCGACAAGTTGAAGGCGCGCGTCTCGATCAACGGCAGCGCTACGCAGGCCAGGGTCTCGATCGAGACCACGCGGGAGAACTTCCCGGCCGTGTTGAAGCTCGCGGCCGAGTGTCTGCGCGAGTCCAACTTCCCCGAAACCGAATTCGAGACGCTCAGACAAGAGACGCTCGCCGGGATCGAGGAGGGCAAGAGCGAGCCGCAGCAGATCGCCGTCACCGCGTATCGCCGGCACGCAAACCCGTATCCGAAGGGGGACGTGCGCTACACCGCGACTCCCGACGAAGAGATTGCCGAGGTCAAGGCGACGACACTCGAGGGCGCGAAGAACTTCTACGGCGACTTCTACGGCGCCTCCAACGGCGAGATCGCGGTCGTAGGCGACTTCGACGCGAAGGAGATCGGCCAGCTCGCGGAGGCGCTCTTGTCCGGCTGGAAGAGCCCGCGCCCCTTTGCCCGCGTTCCCAACCTTTACTACGCTGTGCCGGTCGCCCATCAGTCGTTCGAGGCGCCCGACAAGGCCAACGCCTTCTTCCTGGCGGGGACGAATCTGCCTCTGCGGGATGACGATCCGGACTACCCGGCGCTCGTGCTCGGCAACTACATGCTGGGCGGCGGATTCTTAAACTCGCGCCTGGCCACGCGGATCCGGCAGAAGGAGGGCATCTCCTACGGTGTCGGCTCGCAGCTCCAGGCCTCTGCACTGGACAAGGCTGGCTCCTTTTTGACCTTCGCGATCTACGCCCCGCAGAATGCCGGCAAGCTCGAGGCCGCTTTTCGGGAGGAGATCGCGCGGGCCTTGAAAGATGGGTTCACCGAGAAGGAGATCCAGGAGGCCAAGTCCGGCTGGCT
>JBOGJN010000392.1:0-3030 GCA_050745445.1 Thermoanaerobaculia bacterium | reverse complement strand
TCCTTGCGTCGAAGGTCCACAGGCGGGCCACAATCTGCGACTTCGGCGAGTAGGCGCCGCGCGCAAGCGAGCGCCCCTGCGCGTCGAGGACCTCCGCGTGGCCGTCGGCACCGTCGCCCTCCCGCTTCGCGATCGCCCCCGAGAAGAGCCATGGATGGCGCCGGAGGACCGACTCCTCTCGGCCGGCTTTGAGAGTCAGCCGGATCAAAAACCCTCGAGGATGTAGATGTCGCCCGTCTTTCGGGAGACCGAGAAGTAGACGCGCTTTGCGTCCGGCGACCAACTCGGGTAGTCGAGGATGTAACTGCCTTCGGCGTAGCCCGGCAGGAACCTCACCTTCCCCGTCGAGACGGAGAGAATGGCCAGGCGCTTGTGGTCGCGCAGGAAGAGGATCTCGTCGGGATTGCGCGGTGACCAGGCGGGATGAGAGTCCTCCGAGTCCACCGTCAACTGTCGGGGGGTTCCACCTTCCGAGGACACGATCCAGATCTCTCGGATCGACCCGCGCTGCGTGTAGAAAGCGATCCACTTCCCATCCGGAGACCAGGCGGGGTTGGCGGCGCGCTTCTTGAAGGACGTAAGGAATCTCGTTTTCCCGTCCGGCACCGAATACATCCCGATCTCGCCGGGCGAGATCTTCTCCTCTGTCGGGCTGGAGAAGGCGATCCTCAACCCATCGGGAGACCAGTCCAGGTGGTCGGCCTCGATGCCCGTGTCCTCGGCGCTCATGCTCCCGACCGACTGCATCTTGAGCTTCTGCTCCTGCAGATACGCTATCCGCCGGCCGTCGGGGGACCAGCGAGCCACCGGCTGGTTGCCCTGGCCCGGCGTGAGCTCGGACAGAAACTTCCCGGTCAGATCCACGGTCCAGACGGCGTTCTGTCCGCTGCGGTTCGACTGAACGAGCAGCGTCTTCCCGTCAGGAGAAGGTTGCGGATAGTCGGGATTGCCGGCTCCGGAAGTCACCGGCCGCAGCTGTCCCGTGCCCACCGTCAGCTCCCAGATGTTGAACTCGTTTCGCACGGCGGCGAAGGCGAGCTTCTTGCCGTCGCGGCTGGCGGAGATGTTCGCATCCTGGCCCTGTCCAAGCGTGAGGCGCGAGGGCTCGGCCGGCCGCGGCTCTCCGGCAAACGGAATTTGCCAGGCGTTCAGGATTCCATTTCGTTCTCCGGAGAAGAAGATGGATTTTCCGTCGGCAGACCAGGCCGGCCTCGTGACATATCCGAAGTCCTTCGTGAGGGCGATCGGAGCTTCCCCCGACGCCGCGACGACTCGCACGTTGAAGCCGGCGGCCCCGAGCGGACCCGAACCGTAGGCAACCCACTTGCCGTCCGGCGACCAGGCCGGCTGATAATCGAAATCCGGGTCCTTCGTCAGACGGGTCGGCGTTCCTCCTTCTGCCGGCACGGTCCAGAGGTCGAACTGGCCCTTCCGATCGGCCATGAAGACGACCCGCTTGCCGTCCCGCGACCAGGCCGGGTAGTACGCGTCCTCCACGAGCTTGACCGGCGTGCCTCCGAGAGCCGGCACGATAAAGATGTCGCCGAGCTTGGAGTTTAGGTACGGCTCAAGAGGCGCGACGTTTAGCGCGACGCCCAGCCGGCCGCCGTGATCCCGCGCCGATACGAAGGCGATGCGCGACCCGTCGGGCGACCAGGCGGGCTGCGCCTCGTCGGCGTCGGTCGAAGCCACGCGGATCACCTCGCCGCCCGAGAGCGGCTGGACGACGACGTCGAGGTTTCCCCGCTCGTCGGTCGCGTAAGCGAGAAACTTTCCGTCCGGAGAGAAGGATGGCTCGTCCTCGAGGCCCGGCGCGAACGTCACGCGCTTGAGCGTTGCCGTGGCCTTCGCGGCGGGAGCGGCGCCCGACCGCAGGCGCAACGCGATGTCCAGGACGCCAACAGCGAGCAGGGCAAGAAGCGCCACGGCCAACCAGAGAGGTCGCCTCATCTTTGGCTTCTCGACGGCCGCCGCTTCGCCCGAGGCCTCCGAGAGGTGTTCGAGCGTCTGCTTCAAGTCCCGCGCGAGGTCCCGTGTCGAGGCGTAGCGGTCCTCCGGCTCCTTGGCGAGACAGCGCTCGACGATCCACCGCAGCGGGGCCGGCGCCGTCGGGTTGACGCCGGCGATCGGCTCCGGCTCTTCCCGGATGATCGCCGAAAGCGTCTCGACGGCCGTCTTCTTCTGGAAGGCGCGCTTGCCCGTCGCCATCTCGTAGAGGATCGCCCCCAGCGAGAACTGATCGGAGCGGAAGTCCACGATCTGCCCGCTCGCCTGCTCGGGCGACATATAGCCGACCGTTCCCATCACCACCCCGGGACGCGTTCCCGGTCCCGCCAGCGTCTGGAGCTGCGAACCTTTGTCGGAGACCGGAGCGACGAGCTTGGCGAGACCGAAGTCGAGGATCTTGACGAAGCCGTCCTTGTTGACCATGACGTTCTCGGGCTTTAAGTCCCGGTGGACGATGCCGGCGGCGTGCGCCTTCGAGAGGCCGTCGGCCACCTGAGCGGCAATCGAAACCAACCTCTTGATGCCAAGCGGGCCCGAAAGAAGCAGTTCCCTCAGCGTCCTTCCGTCCACGAACTCCATGGCGATGTAGAGGGCGCCGTCGGAAGTCCCAATGTCATGGATCGTGATGATGTTGGGATGGTTCAAGGCGGAGGCCGAGCGGGCCTCCTGCTCGAAGCGCGCCCGCCCCTCCGCGTCGCTAGAAATCTCCGCGGGCAGGACTTTGATCGCCACCTCGCGACCGAGCTTCGTGTCTCTGGCCTTGTAAACCTCCCCCATCCCTCCAGAGCCGATCGCCGAAACGATCTCGAAGGGACCCAGACGCGATCCAGGCAACACCGTCACATCAGCCTCGGGCTCTCCAACTCACAACTCACAATTCACAAATCAGAACTCTTACGGCCGCTCGCCGGTTCCCGACTTCCGATTCCCACCCGGTCACGGCTGGTTTGGCGCCCAGTCGTACTCGAGAAACTCGGGCTCCTTGGTGGAGGCGGCGAGCCAGGCGGCGGTCGCCGAGTCATT
>JBOGJN010000391.1:0-1994 GCA_050745445.1 Thermoanaerobaculia bacterium | reverse complement strand
GCGCTCGCTGTGGAGCACCTCGACGATCCGCGCCATCTCCTCGGGCCGAAGCGCCCGCGGCGGCGGGGTCCTTCGCTCCCGTCGCCGCGGGCTTGCGCTCTCCGGTCGCCGCCGGCGGTAGACCGTGGCGCGCGCGAGGCCAAGCGCCCGGCAGGCCACGGCCAGCTCCACCGGCGGGGCGACCTCGAGCACGGCTCTCACTCGTCGCTCTCGTCGTGCGCGGGGGGATTCAGGGGGATCCCCAGGATCTCGGAGAGTTTCCTAAGAAACTCGTCCCGCCGCCGCGGCCACCTCCACGAGCTTGAACCCGAGTGCATCCGCTCGTCGCCGGAGGTTCTTGAGAGTCCGTTGTCGATAACGCTCCTCGTAGTAGTCCGCACCCGGGTCGGCGTAGGCCGAGCCGTGCCGTAGCGCGTTGTAGAAGAGAACGGCAATCTTACGCGCCGTCGCAGTGACGGCCTTCGCCTTGCCCACGCGCGCGGCCAGCCGGCGGAAGAACGCCCCCAGCGAGGTATTCGTCCTGCTGACACTCACCGCCGCGAGGCGCAGGAGCGCCGTGGCTCGATTGGCCGACCTGCGTGTCCGAGAGCTCAGCACCTTGCCGCCGGAGATCTTGCTCCCCGGTGCGAGCGTCAGCCACGATGTGAAGTGCTTAGCGCTCGGCCATCGACTCATATCGGTGCCGCACTCGGCCACGATCCGGAGCGCCGAATAGGGTCCCAGGCCATGGATCTGCGTCAGATCGACCCCCACCAGAGCGTGGAGTGCCGAACGGATCTCGAAGTCGGGTTCGTTCTTCTGGCGCTTCCTGCTCTTCGCTGCGGGAAGGGGGCGGATCGGAGCTTCACGAGGTCCGGTCAGGGTGGAGAGGCAGCGATCGATCTCCGCGTCGCACTCGTGCATCTTGGCCCGATAGAAGTCATGCAGCTCGACCGCCTGCCGAAGCGCGAAGACGTGTTCGGGCCTGTAGTTCCCCGTCAGTGCCTGGCCAATGATCTCGACGGTCGACTTGCAGCGGACGTCGCGGAACTCGGCGAGTACGTGGGGATTCCGCTCCCCGTCCAGGATGGCGCGGATGATCTTCATCCCCGTGACTCCCGTGATGTCGCTGACGACGTGGTGGAGCTGGACGTTCATCTGCATGAGCGCCTTTTGCATGTGCTGGACGTGTGCCGCCGCGTACTCCACGAGTCGTTCCCGATGCCGCAGATAGGCCCGCAGACTCGCAATCGCCTCCTCGGGTCGGAAGCTTCCGCGGAGTAGGCCGTGCTCATGCAGTCGCTGAATCCACTGCGCGTCGTTCACGTCGGTCTTGCGGCCGGGGACGGTCTTGACGTCCCGTGCGTTGACCAGCAGGACCTCGAAGCCCCGCGACTCCAAGATCTCGAACGCGGGGATCCAGTAGACTCCGGTCGACTCCATCGCGATGGTGGTGATACCCACGCTCGCAAGCCAGTCCGCAAGCCGATACAGGTCACCGGTGAAGCTGGGAAACGTCCGGACGGGCTCGGGATCCGCGGCGGGTGGGACCGCGACCACATGAAACGTAGAACCGATGTCGATTCCCGCGGCGTGTCGATGAAGTACCGGGAACGCTGCCGAGATCTTCTGGGTCTTTTCGCTCGTCATCGATGCCTCCGTAGGGTAGGCCCGGAGGCGGGATCGCGGATCGGTTCAATTTCCTAAACGGGATCGCACGAGGCGTCACCAATGCCAAGTCCGCGGCAATCCCTGGACCATGTTTTTTTACGGGATCGTCGTCTCCAATAAGCCTTCGGCCTCTCCTGCCGGGCCCAAGCCCTTCTACCTCAGGACGAGTTTCTCGGCCACAGGTGTGAGGCTGACTCTGGGACGGTTTTTTTGGACCTCGATGATCGCCTGGGCCTTCTCCAGCTCCTGGCGCAGGCGCTCGTTCTCCCGCTCGAGCCGCTCGATCTCCCGCTGCTCGGGCGTGCGCTTGGCCTTGCGGCCCCTCTGCTTGGAGAGGGCGGCCA
>JBOGJN010000390.1:0-3695 GCA_050745445.1 Thermoanaerobaculia bacterium | reverse complement strand
ATGGCGCTCGCGGCCTCGGCCGAAGCCTTCGCCGATGCGGGCATCGAGCCCGAGCGGCTGTCGCTTCCCGAGCAGCGCGCGATCGGCGTCGTGCTCGGGACAGGAGGCGGGCCGATCGAGTTCTCCGAACGGATGTACCACCTCTACTACACCAACCAGGTCAAGAAGGCCTCCGTCTATGCGATCCCCTCCGGCACCATCGGGACCCTGTCTTCCGAGATCTCGATGCACTTTGGCCTTCGGGGACCCTCGCACGTCGTGTCGACCGGCTGCGCCTCATCGACCGACGCGATCGGCTACGCCTTCCGCGCGATCAAGTTCGGCCCCGGCGATGTTGTCCTGACCGGTGGCGTGGACGCGACGGTCGTGCGCGGGATCATGGAAGGATTCGCCATGATGCGGATCGTCTCCACGGCGTGGGAGGGCAACCCGCCGCGGGCCTCGCGCCCCTTCTGCGCCGACCGGGACGGGTTCGTGCTCGCGGAAGGTGCCTGGATGTTCGTGCTGGAGGAGCGCGAGCGAGCTCTCGCCCGCGGGGCCCGGATCTACGGTGAGATCCGGGGCTACGGAGCCACCTGCGACGCCTACCACCGCGTGAGGTTAGACGAGTCGGGCGAGGAGCCTGCGCGCGCGATGGCGCTGGCCCTCGAGGAGGCGGCGCTGTCCCCCGACGCGATCGACTATGTCGCGTACCACGGAACTTCGACCGAATTGAACGACCGGGTCGAGACCCGGGCCGCGCGTCTCGCCTTTGGGAAAGGCGCCGCCCGCCTTCCCGGTTCCTCCATCAAGTCCATGATCGGCCATCCTCAAGGGGCCTGCGGAGCAGCGGGTCTGGCCGCAACTCTGCTCGGCATGCGCGACGCCTTCCTGCCGCCCACGATCAACCTCGACCGGCCCGATCCCGAGTGCGACCTGGACTACGTCGCGAACGCCGCTCGCGCCACTTCTTTCGAGCACGCTCTCTGCAACTGCATCGGTTTCGGATCGAAGAACAGCGCGCTCGTCGTGAGCCAGGTCTAGAGTCAAGAGTCCAGAGTCGACAGTTGACCGCCACCCAGACGGAAACCCGCGCAAGTCCCAGCTCTCGACTCTCGACCCTCGACACTCGACTTCCTCCATGACCCTGCTCGTCCCGCCGCGCCGTCCGAGTCGCGAGGCCTTGGACGACGGAAACCTTCCGTGCGAGGAGATGTGCCGCAGCCTCCACGATCTGGCTCTGGTCAACCGACACTGGGGCGGCTCCCGGGCCCTCGAGCGCTACCTGCTGCCGAGACTCCGGGAGGCCGGACCCGGAAGCGTCCGGCTCCTGGACGTCGGCGCGGGCTCCGGCGACGTCTCGCGCAGGCTTGCCCGGGTCCTGCGGGAGAGCGGATTCGATGCCTCCGTCGTCGCGGTGGACCTCCAATGGCGTCATCTCGCCGCGGGACGGAGGATGTTCCCCCATGAGCCTCTCCCCTGCACGGCCGCCGACGCGTTCCGGCTCCCCTTCGCGTCGCGGTCGATTGACTGGATCGTCTCGACGCTCCTCTTTCACCACTTCTCCCCCGAACAGAACGTGCGCTTCCTGCGGGAGCTCGCCCGGGTGGCGCGGCGGGGTTTCGCGTTGCTCGACTTGAGGCGGCATCTCTTTCCGCTCCTCTTCGTGCGTCTTGCGGGGGCGCTCGTGTTCGAAAGCCCTGTCTCCATCCAGGACGGGGTTGCTTCGGTCGGGCAGGCCTACACCCTGGCGGAGGCCCGCGCGATCCTGCGACAGGCCGTGCCGGGATTCCGTGTCGAGAAAGTGTTTCCCTTCCGGCTGCTGATCACGAGTCCGGACACGGCCTTTCCCACCCTCGACTCTCGACTCTCGACCCTCGACTCTCGGCCATGACCCAACCCTACGACACGATCGTGGTTGGCGCCGGCCCGGCGGGCGCGGCGGCGGCGACCATGCTCGCCCGGGCGGCGCGGCGCGTGCTCCTTCTCGAGAAGGACGAGTTTCCGAGGCCGAAGGTCTGCGGAGAGTTTCTCTCCTCCGGCGCACTCGCCTGCCTCGAGGAGCTCGGAGCGCGCGGGCCGGTCGAAGAGCTCAACCCCGAGCGGATCGAGCGGGGCGTGATCTCCTGGCCCGGCGGCCCAAGAGTCTGCTTCCGAGTGCCGGCGCCGGCTCTCGGGCTCTCGCGCTACCGGCTGGACCATCTACTCGCATCTGGCGCCCGTCAGGCGGGCGCAGAGGTCTGGTTCGGTGCCCGGGTGCTTTCGGTGGAGGGCTCGGAAGGGCGCCCATTCCGAGTCCGACTCATCCGGGCGCAGACCGAGGAGGAAGTCCAGTCCCCAACCGTCATTGGGGCCTGGGGCCGGTGGGACGCCCTGGACCGCAGACTCGAGCGGGGCTTCCTCTTGCGGCGGGCCAGGTTCTTCGGATGGAGCCGGGACTATGGTGGGGACACGGAGTGGCTCGCCGGCCAGGTGCGTCTCTACATTTTTCCGGGAGGTTACTGCGGTCTTTCCCGTGTCGAGGGAAACAAGGTGAATCTGGCGGGCGTCGTTTCCGAAAAGGTCCGCTCGCGGCTGCCCGCCGGCTGGACAGGGATCCTCGAGCACGTCCGAAGCTCTCATCGGGAGCTGGATACAGACCTCTCGCGTCTTGCCCCGGGGCCCGTGGGATTCATCGGCACGGGCCCGGTCTTTTTCACGGCGAAACCGCCGACGGAGAGGGGGATGCTGATCACCGGGGACGCCGCGGGCGTTCTCGATTCCTATTCGGGGGAAGGGCAGGCCATGGCGCTCGCCTCGGGGATTCTCGCCGCGCAGTGCGTGGAGCGCTGGCTGGACGGTCAAGCCCCCCGGGAGCGTCTGCCGGACATTTACGAAAGGGCCTGGAGACGGCGCTTCGGGCGCCGGTTCGGCTGGAGCCAGGCCTTCCGCCTCCTGATGTTGAACCCCTCGCTCGGACGGCTCGCCGCCCGGTTGGCGGGCGAGAGACTGGTCAGACTCGCAATGGGAACCCTCAGTTAGGGGTTATCAGTTATCAGTTGTCAACTCTCGGAAACTGAAAACTGAGAACTGAGAACTGAAAACTAGATTACAGCCCCCTCGCTCCCTCGGGTGTGAACACCGAATCGTCAATCCGGGCGTGTTTGTAGTCCAGGTACTCGAGACGTGTCAGGGCGCCAGACTCGGGCTTCAGCAGGTCCCGGATCTCCATCTCCGAGACGACCGTCTTGCCCGAAGCGCGCTTGAACTTCGTGAAGGTGACCTCTTTGGCCTCTTTGCCCGAGGGAAGAAAGAAGAGCACGCGGGCCGGGAGGGTCGCCGCGGCGTCGAGCCACAGAACGATCCGGGGATAGGGAGCCCGGGGAGACTTCGCCGCCAGATCGAGCACACGGCAGTCCTTCGACCCGATCCGCTCGGTCTCCGGGCGAAGAGTCGCGGTAAAGTCCTCAGAGAAGCGCAGCCGCGCCACATCTCCAACGGAGGCGCCCCCCATCAGGCGCTGATTCGGCGTGATCGGCAGCGGGTTTCTCGCGCCTGGAACGATCAGCCACATGCGGTCCCCGGAGGTCAGGATCTTGCGGCCGTCATTCTTGCCGCCGCGAAAGACCACCACGCCGCGGTCTCGTCCCTTCGTGTAGATGTCGAAGTCGGCGCTCCCGGTCACCCTTCCGTCCACGACCTGGCTCGCCCGGGCCGAGATGACCGCCTCCTCGAAG